>NZ_JASGBV010000095.1:0-8770 GCF_030053245.1 Stenotrophomonas sp. RS-48 | reverse complement strand
GCGCAGTGCCGACGTCTACCACCCGCGCTTCCCGCGCTACGTGCAGATGGAACATGAGCAGAAGCGCCTGGGCGTGACCGGTACGCTGCAGTGGAAGCCCAGCGACGCGACCGAGATCTCGCTGGACGCGCTGTACTCGAAAATCGATGCCACCCGCGACGAGCACTACATCGAGGCGATTTCCTTCAGCCGCGGTGCCAACACCAGCCAGCCACGCCTGGCCGGCAAGCCGTCGATGATCGTCAGGAACGGCGTCATCGAGAACAGCGCGCTGGTCTACGGCGAGTTCGACAACGTCGACATCCGCAGCGAGAACCGCCACGACGAGTGGAGCACCGAGTTCAAGCAGATCAGCCTCAACGGCCAGCACCGCTTCAGCGACGACTTCACCCTGTCCGGCAAGCTGGGGGTGTCGCGGTCCCGGCATGAGAACCCGGTGCAGACCACCATCATCATGGACAAGTACGACGTCGACGGCTACAGCTACGACTACCGGGGCAACAACCGCTCGCCGATCCTCAACTACGGCATCGATCCCACCGATCCCAACGGCTGGGAACTGGCGGAGATCCGCCTGCGACCGCAGTACGTGGACAATGATTTCGATACCGGCCAGATCGACTTCAACTGGAACATCAGCCCCGGCTTCCGCCTCAAGGGTGGCGTGCTGGCCAAGGATTACACGTTCAAGACCACCGAACTGCGCCGTGGCAGCGAGCTGGCCGTGCCCACCTTCGCCGATGGCAGCAGGATCGTTCCGGTGGACATGACCACGCAGGCCGGCCTGAAGGGCATCAGCGGCAATCCCTCGAACTGGGTGGTGCCGGATCTGGACGCCGTCGCCGATCAGTTCGACATCTACAGCAACAGCGGCATCTACGCCGTCGCACCGCGCGCCAACAACGTGCGCAGCGTGGAAGAGAAGGATCGCGGTGCCTACCTGATGGGTGAGTTCTCCACCGAGATCGGCTCGCTGCCGCTGTCCGGCAACGTCGGCGTACGCTATGTGCGCACCAAGCAGTCCTCCACCGGGCTGTCGACGCTGGCCAGTGGCACCACGTCCACCACCGCCACCCGCACCTACGACGACACCCTGCCCTCGTTCAACCTGGTTGCCGAAGTCACCCCCGATTTCCTGATCCGCCTGGGTGCGGCCAAGGTGATGACCCGACCCGGCCTGGGCAGCCTGACGCCGGGTGCCACTGTGGCCGTGGCCGGTGGCGCACGCACCATCTCCAGCGGCAACCCCAACCTGGATCCGACCCGCGCGACCAATGTCGATCTGAGTTTCGAGTGGTACTTCGCCGAAGGCGCCATGGCCGGCCTTGGCCTGTTCTACAAGGACATCGAAACCTCCGTACAGACGCTGCGCGAGAATCGGCCGTACACCGACAGCGGCCTGCCTGCCGAACTGCTGATCGGCACCGGCGCATCGCCGACCGATGAGTTCACCTTCACCCGTCCGGTCAACACCCCGGGTGGCGAGCTGTTCGGCGCGGAAGCCAACTACACCCAGCCCTTCACCTTCCTGCCGGGCAAGTGGGCCAACCTCGGTCTGCAGCTGAACTACACCTGGGTGGATTCGAAGATCCAGTACATCAACTCGGCCGGTCAGCCGGTGATGAAGAACGATCTGCTGGGCCTGTCCAACACCTCGTGGAACGCGACCCTGTTCTACGAAGGCACCACCTTCTCCGGGCGCATCTCGGCCACCAACCGCGACGACTACCTGACCCAGGTGCCGGGCCAGGAAACCGGCTTCAATCTGGACGGTTACCACGGCATGACCGGTACCACGGTCATCGATGCGTCGGTCCGTTACCGGATCAGTGACCAGCTGGAACTGAGCCTGGAAGGGGTGAACCTGACCAACGAAGCGTCCGATGAGTGGGTGTATTCGCCCGCGACCGGCCGCCTGCCGTTGCAGTACACCGAGACCGGCCGTCAGTTCCTGCTCGGCGTGCGCTACAAGTTCTGAGCAGCGCCGGCGATGCGCCGACCGGTGCATCGCCGTTCGCCACGACCGCTGCTGCGCCGCAAGGTGCCGTGGCGGCGTGGCCTTGCTACGGTCCGGCGGCCCTACGCCGGCTGTCGCCCGTTGAAAGGAAACATCTGATGCCGCATCGCTCGACCCTGTCCCGCTGCCTGCTGCTGGCAGTGGCCCTGGCTGCTGGCCCTGCGACAGCTGCCGATGGCCCAACCCTGCTGTTCCACGTCGACGCCAACCAGGGCCTGCAGGCCACCGTGGCGCACGGCGAGGCGATACCGAACTTCCGCGACAGGGTGGCGGTGGTCGCTGACGGTGTACGCGGCAAGGCCATCCAATGGCAGGACGATGGCGTCCTGGCGTGGGATGCACCGGGCAACATCCTGGCCCAGCGCGGCACCCTGGCCTTCGATTGGCGTGCGCGGTACGCGGTGGGCGAAGCCCCGTTCGTGATCTTCCGCGTCGGCTATGCCGATCACAGCAGCTGGGACATGGCGTGGCTGCGCATCGACTGGAACGGCCACGGTTTCGATGCGTTCGTCACCGATGCCAATCTTGCCCGCACCCGCGTCTCGTTCCGCATGGACACGCCGCCACGCGCGGACCAGTGGCTGCATCTGGCCTTCGCCTGGGACGAGGACCAGGGTGTACGCCTGTTCATCGATGGACGCGAAGTGGCCCGCGCGCAGACCACCGGCGACTACGATGCCGCGCTGGACCAGCTTGGCCTGGCCGGTCGGGTGATGGCACCGTACCAGGTACAGAGCCGTTACAACTTCCTGCGCGGCAGCGATTTCCAGCACATCCGCATCTACGACCGCATGCTCGATGCGCCGGCCGTGGCGGCGCTGGCCCGTGGCGTTACGCCCACCACCGCCGAGGTTCCCGAGGCAGGCCTGCGTGCCTGGCGCCATCGCTTCGGCTGGGACGGCGCCGCACCACCGGCGCTGACCGCGCCGACCACCCGCATCCGCAAGGTCGAATTCGCCGACACCCGCGATCTGAAGGCGTGGATGTGGAAGGCCACCGACGGCATCGCCGAGACCACATGGCCCGGCGTCTACAACCGCTCGCGGCTGCCCGGACGCAACGACTACTTCCAGCTGCCGGACTGGAACACCTACGTGGAGGGTGGAAAGCACCTGGACCTGACGCTGCCGGACGGCGAGACGGTCAACCGCATCGAGATCCGCGGCGCGGCCTTCGGCACGCTGGCACATGGCAGCGACGCCGCGCCCGCCACCCGCACCCTGTTCACCCGCCCGCGCGGCGTGGTGCGCAGCGTCGATCCGATCCCGTCCCTCAGCGGCGGCGTGCTGCGCTTCAGCAACGTCGAGCAGGAAACGCCGATCCAGGAAATCTGGGCCTACGCCGTGAGCGAGGGCAGCGAGCCGGACGGCACGGTCAAGCAGACCTACACGATCGACAGCCAGGCGCTGCCGGACTACACCAATCTGGATGCCCTGCGCCGCTACATCGACGGTCGCTATCCCGAGGCCGAACGCAGCACGGTGATGGCGCTGCCCAAGGGGGCCGGCTCACGCCGCCGCGATGCCGGTACCCTGCCCGCGCAGCCGCGCCCGATCGTGCACGTGCTCATTCCTTCCGGGGTAGGCGATGCGCCGCCCGACCAGCCGCTGATCCGCAGCTGGGCCTACAGCTGGGAGAACATGCACGACGGCCTGGACGGCGTTGCCATCGATCTTCCCGCGCTGGATCTGGCGGCCACGCATGAAGGCCTGATTCCGCTCAACATCCGCATCAAGGACCCGATCTGGCCGGCGCGCGACATGATCGACGTGTCGGTCTCGGTGCAGCCGGGACAGAAGCGCACCCTGTGGCTGGACCTGCGCGACCGCATCCTCACCCCTGACAGCCTGTGGTTGAGCATCGCCTCGGCCGCGCCCGGCTTCGATGCCCGGGCGCTCGATGGCGCGCAGATCCGGCTGGTGTTCAAGCCGCGCGCCGAAGCGCTGAAGGAGCACGTGACCGACCGCTTCAACCAGGTGCGCGACAACTGGGGATTCCTGGTGGAGGAGCACACCACCTCCAAACGACAGCGCCTGTATGCGCGCGTCTACGCCGATCTGAGCGACCTGCTGCGGGTCGATCCGGACCACGCACTGGGGCGGCAGTACTGGAACTACATCAGCTACAACAGCCAGGGCCGGCCGCCCTACTCCGCACCGGCGGTGCCCGCCGGTGTGCCGGCCTGGGCCTTCCACCAGGTGCAGGACCTCGCACAGGTGCGTCGCTTCGTCGACTGGTGGATCGACCATCGCCAGGTGCCCTACGGCGACTTCGGCGGCGGCATCTCCGATGATTCCGATCTCACCCAGCAGTGGCCGGGCCTGGCGCTGATGGGCGTGCAGCCGGACCGCCTCAATGCCTCGCTCACCGCCCTGTCCGATGCGGTGTATCGCAATGGCATGTTCAGCAACGGCCTGAGCACCATCGAAACCGATGAGCTGCATGCCTACGAAGAGGGCATCAACACCAACAGCGCGATGCTGTACCTCAACTGGGGCGATCCGCTGACGCTGGAACGGCTGATGGAGACGGTCAAGGCATTCGACGAGCGGATCATCCTGCCCAATCCGCAGGGACACCTGCTGTTCTCCAGCAACTGGTTCGGCGGCAACAGGATCTACCGCGAACCGAACTGGCAATGGCAGAAGCCTTATTCGTTCCCGGTGCTGCACCCCGCGTTCCTGCTGGGCCAGTACAACGCCGATCCGAACGGGCGCCGGCTGGTGACCGGCCTGGCCGACAGCTATCTCGCCCATGCCGGCACGGACGCGAAAGGACGCTTCACCCTGCCCAACGAGATCCACTGGGCCACCGGCGCCACCCGCGGCGGTGAACTCAACGACGGTTCCGGCGGCGGCGACACGCTGCATACCTTCTGGGCCGCCTGGCGCTGGACCGGCGATGCGAAGTACCTGCAGGCGCTGGACTATCGCGTGGCACGCGGGGGACCGGGCGCGCTGGCCAATCTCGGCGAGAACATCGTCGAGGTGCTGGGACGCCAGCAGGACTGGTATCCGCAGCTGACTGCCGAAGCCGACGCCGGAAAGACCGGTTTCGCCAGCCTGATGGCCTGGCAGGCCAGTGGTGACCTGAAGTACATCGATGCACTGCATGCCGAAGGACTACAGGCAAAGGTGCTGCGGGCCTACATGAACACCGAGGGCCACTGGTGGTCCGATCGCGTGGAAGCACCCAGCGAGTTCCTGCAGCGTGCCCGGCTGGGGGGCATCGCGCTCAAGCGTAACCAGAGCTGGCCCGGGCATACGGTCAGCTGGCGCTTCGATCGCGACGGTGCCGCCGAACAGGTTGCACTGCTGGTGCATGCGCCCTCGCGCGAGCGCTTCACCATCACCAGCCACAATCTGGCTAACCGCACCATCAGTGCCGACATGACCGGCTGGAACGTTGCCAGCGGCACGTGGCGCATCCGTGCCGGCGTGGATGCCGATGGAGATGGACGCATCGATGGCACGCCGACAGAGCGCACGGTGCGGCTGGAAACCAGCAGCGCGGTGCCGATGCAGTTCCGTCCCGGGCGCACGGAACTGTTCGAGTTCGAGCGCGTTGTCGCCGGCAGCCCGGTGGAAACACGCGCCGACCTGGGCGTCGGCCGCGGTGATGTGCAGGTGGACGGCCAGCGTGTGCGGGTGACCGTGCACAGCCTGGGCCACGTGGCCACCGGCGCGGGCGTGGCGATCCTGGAAGACACCACGGGCCGTGAGATCGCGCGTACCGATGTGCCCGCGATGGCGGCACCCGATGACCTGGAACCGAAGACCACCCACGTGACACTGATGATCCCCGCCGGTCATCGGGGTGGCCTGCGCGTGCGCGTGGCCCTCGCTGACGGTGGCGAGGAAGTGACCCTGCTCAACAACGTCGTGGACGTGCCGCGCTGAACGCGACGGCCGGCGCGGCCTATGCCGCGTCGGTCTCCATCCGCTTCACCCGTCGCTGGTACCAGTCATCGCCCAGCGGCTCGAACACCGCGCTGCGCTCCATCACGCCCTGGTAGACGTGCAGCGACACGGCCACATCGGCATCGCTGGCATTGCGCAGCGTGTGGTATTCGTGCGGGGGAATCAGGCTGCCGGCGCTGCCGCGCTGACCATACAGCGTAGGCTGCGCGGCAAAGCGGTGGCGAGTGCCCTTCCGCTCCAGCAGCGCATACGGGGTGACCAGCAGTTCGCCCTGCCAGACGCCTTCCACGCACCACATCGCATCGTGATCGTGCAGCGGCGTACCCTGCCCCGGGCCCCAGCACATGGCGATGACGCTGTACCCCAGGGTCCGGCTGCGGTGCAGTTCACGACGTGCGTAGTGACCACGCACCGGTCGCCGTACACACGGCGGCAGCTGTATCGAAGGATCGGTGATGGCATCACGCAGCACGCGCTGCAGGCCCTCGGTGATCGCGTGCGGATCCGCCAGCGCTACCGCACCATCAATGGCGGCAAGCAGGCGCTCCCGGCCGGCGAACGGCAGTGGCGTGAACGTGTCTCCCATGACCCGACTCTAGCCGAGCGGAGTTAACAGAATGTTTGTGCTGCGGTGTCATCACTGCGTGCCACGCTGCACGAAAGGCACTTTTCCGTAGAGCGCGCGCTCGCCTGCGCGCGGATCGTCAACGGCACTACTGGTGCGATCGAACAGCATTGTCCGCCGTTGCGGCAGCGTATAAGGGGCCCATTGCGACAATCCGGCGTGATTGGGGTCACCGCTGCGGGCGAAGGCGATCAAGGCCTCGCTCATGGTCGCCGCCAGCGCACGGGCATCATCGCCCCCCCCGGTGCGCGCGCCCGGCAGCCCTGCGTTGTCAAAGACCAGTGGGATGTCCAGCGTATGGAAAGCACGCAGGCGACCCTCCTCCACCGGCGACCCCCAATCCAGCTGGTACGCCCAGGTCGGTGCTGCGCCCGCGGGCTGGCGCGCCCGCGCTTCCAGTTCCTCCACCGCTCCACGCCAGCTGCGGCCAGCCGTGGTTGCAGCAAAAAACACTTCGGACGGCGTGTAGTGCGGATACAGGCGGCGATACTCGGCGATCACGGTCTCCGGCCGCAGATCGACGAACTGCTGTCGTTCGAGCTGTGCCGGCAGTGTTTCCCAGGTCAGGGCGAAGTTGGCGGGATCGTTGCCGAGGAACGCGCGGGTCTCGTCGCGGGTGTTGCCGATCACCATCGGAATCGCCGCCGACTGCTGCGGCGCCTGTGGCCAGAACGGATGCACTGGCAGCACCACATCGTCCAGCACCGGGCCGAAGTACAGCGACGTGCTTTCCACGCGCGAGGGATCACGCGCACGGGTGGCTTCCAGCAATACGTCGACCGGCAGGTCCAGCAGGGCCTGCACATCACGTGCAGCAACGGCCTGCATCGCGATCGCAGCCCGCTGCGCGGCCGCGCGCGGTCCGGCAGCGGTGACCTGCTGGCCACTCATCGTCCACGCGCGGTGGAACAGCCCTCGGGCCGCAGGCATCGCCATCAGCGTGGCGATCTTGGCGCCCCCGCCGGACTGCCCGAACACCGTGACGTTCGCCGCGTCGCCACCGAAGACCGCCGCGTGCTGCCGCACCCACTGCAGCGCCTGTACCAGGTCGAGCTGGCCGACGTTGCCCGAGGCGGCGTAGCGCGGATCGCCCAACGCCCCCAGGTAGAGATAGCCGAACGTGTTGAGGCGATGATTGAGGGTGACCACCACCACATCGCCGCGGCGACACAGCGCAGCGCCGTCGTACAGCGGATCACTGCCGGACCCGTTGTTGAATCCACCGCCGTGCACGTACACCAGCACCGGCCTGCGTCCACCGTCGCCGAGCGCGGGTGTCCACACATTGAGGAACAGGCAGTCCTCGCTGCCGGGCCCTTCGCTGCCGCCCTGCGGTGCGGCCGGACCGTACTCCAGTGCATCGGCGATGCCGCGCCAGGCAGCTTCATGCCGCGGCGGCTGGAAGCGGTGTTGAGCGGTGTCGGCACCATAGCGAAGCCCACGGAACACCAGTACCCCGTGCTCGCGCTGGCCACGCACACGCCCGCCACGGACCCGGGCCAATGGCAGGCGGTCGTCGCGGACACCCGGCACGCTGGCCAGCGTTGGCAATGCGGTGAAGGCAGCCGTAGCGGACGCGGTGGCCAGCGCCCAGCGGGCGCTGTCGCGCAGGAACCGCCGACGCTGCAGGTCGGCCGGCGCATCGTTCATCGCGCGTCCTCCGCAGGGCCAAGCCAGCGTTGTGCGAGCAGCGGCCATAGTGCCAGCGTCGACCGCGCGGGGATGTCCATGCCAAAGCCGTGGCCGCCATGGGCGAAGACGTGCAGTTCGTGCTCGACACCCGCACCCGCCAGTGCCTGCGCCATGAGTTCACTGTTGCGCACCGACACCACGGCGTCGTCGGCGGCGTGGACCAGCAGCGTCGGCGGCATGTCGCCACGTACCCGCTGCTGCATCGAATAGTCTGCCTGCAGCGAGGTCCCCGGATGCTCACCCAGCAGGCGGGCGCGCGAGCCGCTGTGCGCATGCGCGCCCATGTCGATCACCGGGTAGACCAGCACGGCACGGCTCGGGCGGGCGCTCAGCCGGTCGAGGTCATCCCGTGCGGGATGGACGGCGATGTCGAAGCCGGTGGCCAGCCGCGCCGCGACGTGGCCGCCCGCCGAGAAGCCCATCACCGCCACGTCGTCCGCGTCCAGCCCGCGCCGTCGCGCCTGGTCGCGCACCACCCGCAGCGCGCGCTGCGCGTCGGCGAGCGCGGCCTGGCGG
>NZ_JASGBV010000094.1:0-25494 GCF_030053245.1 Stenotrophomonas sp. RS-48 | reverse complement strand
CGGGGCCGCCCGCACCGCGGTTGCCCCCCGGACCGCCGGGGCCGCGATTGCCACCGGGGCCACCCGGGCCACGGTTGCCGCCGCCGGGACCGCGGCTGCCCGGACGGGCACCCTGCGCCGGCTTCGGGCTGCCATACGGATTGAAGCCCGGGTTGGCGTGGTCGGACGGGAAGCTCGGGGCGTTGCCCGGATGCCCGTACGGATGCTTGTTGCCCTGCGCGCCCTGGCTGCGGTTGCCCGCGCCGGGACGGCCCTGGCCACCGGCGCCACCGCGACCCTGGCCGCCTGCGGCGCCCGGACCCTTCGGCTTGCCATAAGGACGGCCCTGGCCGCCGCCCGGACCACGCGCGCCCGGACCGGCGTTGCGGTGGCCGCTCGGGCCGGTGCTGACGCCATCGGGCACGTACCAGGTGCGGAACGCAGCCGGATTGCCTTCCGGCAGCGAACGGTCATTCTTCGGCTTGCGCTGCTTGAACGGCTTCTGCGACTGCTTGGCCGCGGCCTCGCCGCTGACCGTGAGGCCGCCCTTGAAGCCGCCCCCCTTGCCGTTGCGTCCACGGCCACGGTCTTCGCGCAGGGTGTCGAAACGGCGCAGTTCGCGCCCTTCGTCGGCCGTGCTGTGGCCATTGACATAGGCGTTGCCACGGCCACCTTCACGCACGCGCACGGTGGTCTTGGCGGCGCGGCGCTGGCCGATCACCGGCTGCAGGGTGAGGGCCGACGGAGCGCCTTCTTCCAGCTTCAGTTCAGCACGCAGTGCTTCGACCTGGGCGCTCGGCAGCTCGACCGACTGGCCACGGGCCAGTTCGCGCGGCAGGCTGACCCGGCCGTAGCGGGTGCGCTTGAGGCGACTGACCTGGCAGCCCTGCGATTCCCACAGGCGGCGCACTTCGCGGTTGCGGCCTTCCTTGACCACGACGCGGAACCAGTCGTGCGAATCGGTACCGCCGATGCGTTCGATCTCGTCGAACTTGGCCGGGCCGTCTTCCAGCGCGACGCCACGGGCAAGGCGGTCGACGATGGCATCGGCCACCTTTTCCTGGCCTTCCGGTGCACGCACGCGGACCACGTACTCGCGCTCGACCTCGAAGGACGGGTGCATCATCGCGTTGGCCAGTTCACCGTCGGTGGTCGCCAGCAGCAGGCCGGTGGTGTTGATGTCGAGGCGACCGATCGCGATCCAGCGCGCGCCCTTCAGCGGCGGCAGCGATTCGAACACGGTCGGACGGCCTTCGGGGTCTTCGCGGGTGGTCACTTCGCCTTCCGGCTTGTTGTAGACCAGCACGCGCGAGGGTTCGGACAGCGCCGTGGCGACGAAGCCGCGGCCGTCCAGTTCGATCTTGTCGCCGCTCTTGACCGACATGCCGGTCTGCGCAACTTCACCGTTGACCTTGACCAGGCCTTCGGCGATGCGCTGTTCCAGCGCGCGGCGCGAGCCAAGGCCAGCCTGGGCCAGGACCTTGTGCAGGCGTTCTTCCAACTTGAACTGTTCGGAGGTGGCTTCGCGCTTGAGCGAGAGCTTGTTCAACGACAGCTTGCGAGGGGTGTCACTCATCAGTTTTGCTCCGGCCGACGGTTTCGAGGTCGGCCTCTGGTTCGGAATCGGCTTGGTCAACAGCCACGGTCGTCGTCGCGACGGCGTTGTCTTCGCGTTCGTTCACTGGCACCGCGCGCTCGCCCGGCGCGGAATCGGGGTGCCCATCATCGAGGGGCGAAGGTGCTTGCTCATCGGTGGCCGCCGCAGGGACTGCGTCGGCGGAATACGGGGTGTTGCCACCGGCCAGGCCGGCATCATCATTGGCGGCCCCGTCCGGCTCGGCCGAAACGTCGGGGCCGTCGGCGCTGGCGGCGGCCGGTGCATCGCGGTCCAGGGCCAGCTGTGGTTCCAGCTCGCCCAGGTCCTTCAACTCCGACAGCGGCGGCAGCTCATCCAGGCGCTTGAGGCCGAAGTAATCCAGGAAGCCCTTGGTGGTGCCGAACAGTGCCGGCTTGCCGGGCACGTCGCGGTGGCCGACGACGCGGATCCATTCGCGTTCTTCCAGTGCCTGGATGATGTTGCTGCTGACAGCGACGCCGCGCACCTGCTCGATCTCGCCGCGGGTGATCGGTTGCCGGTAGGCGATCAGCGCCAGCGTTTCCAGGGTGGCACGGGTGTAGCGGGTCTTGCGTTCGGTCCACAGCCGGCTGATCCAGCCATGCACCTCGCCGGTGACCTGGTAGCGGAAGCCGGAGGCGACCTCGACCAGTTCCACGCCGCGGCCTTCGCAGCCTTCGCGCAGGTGCTCCAGCGCACGTTCGATGCTGCCCGGCGGTGCGGGTTCCTCCTCCGGGAACAGGTCCTTCAGCTGGGCCAGGGTCAGCGGCTGGCTGGAGGCCAGCAGGGCACCTTCGACAATGCGGTTGATCAGCGGTTGATCCATCGGCAGGCAGCGCTCACTCGTTCTCGTTGGCGGCGTCGTTGTCGTCGAACTCGCTGCTGAACTGCAGCGGGGCATTGGTGTTGCCGGCCGCCAGCGACTTCACGTAGATCGCCGCCAGCGGTTCCTCCTGGACGATGTCCAGCAGTTGCTCCTTGGCCAGTTCCAGCACGGCCAGGAAGGTGACCAGCACGCCCAGCTTGCCTTCTTCAGCAGTGAACAGGCTTTCAAAACGGTAGAACCTGCCGTCTTCCATGCGGCCGAGCACTTCGCCCATGCGCTGCCTCACGCTCAGCGCCTCGCGCTTGATCGCGTGGCCGCTGAACAGCTCGGCGCGCTTGAGCACATCGTGCAGTGCCAGCAGCATCTCCTTCAGGTCCACCGGCGGCGGCAGTTTCACCGTGGCGCGTTCGGGCATGAAGGCATGGGCCACCGTGGTGTCCCGGTCCTGGCGGGGCAGGGCATCGATGTCCTCCGCCGCCTGCTTGAAACGTTCGTACTCCTGCAGCCGGCGCACCAGTTCGGCGCGCGGATCGGCTTCATCGCCTTCGTCGCTGACCGGGCGCGGCAGCAGCATGCGCGACTTCACCTCGGCCAGGATCGCTGCCATCACCAGATACTCGGCCGCCAGTTCGAAGCGCAGCTCGCGCATCACGGTGATGTACTCCACGTACTGCCGGGTGATCTCGGCCACGGGGATGTCCAGCACGTCCAGGTTCTGCCGGCGGATCAGGTACAGCAGCAGGTCCAGCGGACCTTCGAAGGCATCCAGGATGACTTCCAGTGCGTCCGGCGGGATGTACAGGTCCTGCGGGATCTGCAGGACCGGTTGCCCATGCACGACGGCCAGCGGCATTTCCTGCTGCTGGGGGGCGGGCGGCCGGGTTGGCGGGTTCGCGTCGAGCGCGAGTTCGGAAGTCATCTAATGGACATCAGGATTGCAACGGACCAGTCGCGGCACCCGGCGCCGCGCGTGCACCGCGGGCCCCAAGGCACCAGGCGCGCCTGTCTCGGCGCGATTCCACACATATCAAACAGCAGGACGCGCCGCAGGAGACGGCAGCGACGGGACTACGGGGAGGTCGTCTACGTGGCCTGCCCGGAAGCGGCAGGTCGGTCGTCGGGGGCTGCGTTGGCCGCAAAAACCGACGGGTTGCTGCATCCAGCCACGTGCAATGGACTCTAGGGTAAGCCTTTGCCGCGCCAGTGTCCAGCCGCGGCCAGGGCGAGGGGGCTTTGGCTAGAATCGGCGGACCCGACAACGCGAGCGAGGAAATGCCGGTGTGGTATGTGATTGAAGGCTATGACGGCCAGGACGTGCTGACGCAACGGCTGCAGGCCCGGCCGGAACACCTGGCGCGGCTGCACGCGCTGCGTGATGAAGGGAGACTGCTGCTGGCCGGGCCCTGTCCGGCGATCGACAGCGAAGATCCAGGCCCGGCGGGGTTCAGTGGTTCGGTGGTGATCGCCCGCTTCGGGTCGCTGCCGGAGGCGCAGGCCTGGGCCGATGCGGACCCCTATGTGGCCGCAGGTGTCTATGAAAGGGTGCAGGTGCGGCCCTTCCGCCAGGTGCTGCCGTGAACGCGGACCGGATCGAGCGAATCCGTGATGCGCTGCAGCAGGCGCTGGCCCCGAGCGTGCTCGAGATCGAGGACGACAGTCATCGTCATGCCGGCCACGCTGGCGCGCGCGATGGCCGTGGCCATTTCAACGTGCATGTGGTCAGCGAGCGCTTTACCGGCCTCGGCCCGCTGGCCCGCCACCGCGCGGTATACGCGGCGTTGGGCGCGATGATGGAGACCGACATCCACGCGCTGTCCATCCGCGCGCTGGCACCGTCAGAACAGGGCTGAGCCCTTGTCCCGCACTGTCATTGCCGGTCCGTGCGTGGACCGTCAGGGACAGATTTCCATGTCCATTTCAGGACATTCGTCTAACGGACAGTTTACAAGCCCAGATGGAAACGCTTACATTCCGCGCCAATGCTGGTAGGTCCAAGCCGTGGAGGGCGGCTTCGTGAACAAGGCAGCCATTACAATCAAGGATGTCGCACGCGAAGCCCGGGTCTCCGTGGCCACGGTTTCCCGCGCGCTCAACGGGCATGAAAATGTCGCCGAACCGGTCCGCCAGCTTGTGCTGGAGGTGGCTGCACGGCTGCGTTACACCCCGCACGCCGCCGCCCGCAGCCTGAGCAGCCGCCGCACCAACACGGTCGGCGTGGTGCTGCCGGACCTGTACGGCGAGTTCTTCTCCGAGCTGATGCGCGGCATCGACGGCGTTGCCCGCAGTCGCCGCCAGCATCTGCTGGTGTCCAGCTACCACGGCGACCAGGAGCAGCAGGGTGCTGCCCTGCGCGCCATGCGCGGGCGTGTCGATGGCCTGCTGGTGCTCTCGCCCTATGCGGAGAGCCCCGGCTTCCTGACCGACAACCTGCCGCAGTCGCTGCCCACCGTACTGATCAACACCTACCTGCCTGGGCAGGATCATCCGGTGTTGAGCATCGACGACCACGCGGGCGCAATGGCGATGACCCGTCATCTGCTCGATGCCGGTCACCGGCGCATCGCGTTCATTTCTGGCCCGGACCTCAACTTCGACGCGCGCGAGCGCCTGCGCGGCTTCCGTGACGCGCTGGCGGCTGCCGGCGGCAGCGCCGAAGGCATCGAGCTGCCCGGTGATTTCGACGAAGCTTCCGGCCATCGCGCCGGTCAGGAGTTGTTGGCAGCCGGCACGCTGCCCGATGCCGTGTTCGCCGCCAACGACATGATGGCACTTGGCTGCCTGTACGCCTTCGCGCAGGCAGGCGTCCATGTTCCGTCCGATGTCGCCCTGGCGGGTTTTGATGACATTCCGCTGGCACGTTTCGTTCACCCGTCGCTGACCACCATGCAGGTCAGCATCGCCGAGCTCGGCGATCGGGCGATGACGCGCCTGATGCAGTTGATGGACGGCACCTCCACGGAAGGGGCCGGGGACAAGCAGACCCTGGTACCCCGTCTCGTTGTTCGCGATTCCACCACTCCGCCATCCGGCCGTTGAAGCCGGAGGCGTTCCTTCTTTTTTGATTGATCGCAGGGGACCGCACACGCGGTCGCCGCCACCCGGAGATTGAGTTGATGATGCATTCCACTATCCGCACGCCGGCGCGCCGGCTGCTGAGCACCGCACTGGTCAGCTGCCTGATGCTGGCCGCCGCCCCGAACGCCCTGGCGCAGTCGGCCAACGCCAGCCTGCGCGGCCAGGTTGCCGGCGCACAGGCCGGTTCGGAGGTCACCGCCACCAACGTTGCGACCGGCACCGTGCGCCGCGGCACCGTCCGCGCCGACGGCAGCTACTCGCTGATGGGCCTGGACCCGGGCACCTACGACGTGGTGGCCAACGGCCAGACCCAGAAGGTCACCGTGACCGTGGCCTCCACCGCCACCCTGAACTTCGCTGGCGCTGCCAGCAGTACCCCGGGTTCAACCGCGGCCACCAACCTGGACACCGTCAACGTCGTCGCGCCGACCCTGCTGCAGGAAGTGCGCACGTCCGAAGTCGGCAAGACCGTCAGCCTGCAGCAGATCCAGACCACTCCGCAGGTGTCGCGCAACTTCCTGGAGTTCGCCGATGCGGTGCCGGGCCTGATCTTCACCCGTGATGCGAAGGGCAACACCTCGCTGCGCGGCGGCGCCACCAATGCCGATGGCACCAACGTGTACATCGATGGCGTGGGCCAGAAGAGCTACGTCAAGGGTGGCGGTGTGGCCGGCCAGTCCGGCAGCGCCGGCAACCCCTTCCCGCAGCTGGCCATTGGCGAATACAAGGTCATCAGCGGCAACTACAAGGCCGAGTACGGCCAGGTCTCGAGCGCTGCGGTGACCGCCGCGACCAAGTCCGGCACCAACGAATTCAAGGGTGAGGCGTTCTATCGCTACACCGACGAGGACATGCGCGCCAAGACCCCGGCCGAACGCCAGGGCGGCAAGGACAAGCAGGTGTCGGCCGAGAAGGAATACGGCTTCGCGCTGGGCGGCCCGATCATCCAGGACAAGGCCCACTTCTTCGTGACCTACGAAGCCAAGCGCTTCGACCTGCCGGTCACCATCGCACCGGACGGTGCGGTCACCGGTGCCGCCGGTCTGCTGCCGCCCGCCGGCGCCGCCGGTCTCGGCCCGGCCAGCCAGCCGTTCCAGCAGGACCTGATCTTCGGCAAGATCGACTTCGAGCCGACCGACAACGATCGCATCGAGCTGACCTTCCAGGACCGCGACGAAACGCAGTCGCAGTTCAGTGGCCAGACCTCGCCGGAAGCCGGCCGTGAAGTGGTCAATACCGACCGTCGTTACGCGCTGCGCTGGAACCACAGCGGCGAGCGCTACTACAACGAATTGATGGTCACCCACGAAGATTCGTTCAACAACCCGACCCCGCTGACCCTGGCCAACGGCATCACCTACACCGCGCCGGACGGGCCTGAAGACCGCACGATCGTGAAGATCGGTGGCGCCTCGGCACTGGACTCGCAGGTGAAGGGCCAGAAGGGCTGGTCGATCGAAGACAACCTGACCCTGGATGGCATCCAGTGGGCGGGCGACCACACCATCAAGATGGGCGTGAAGTACAAGCAGATCGACCTGTACGCTTCCGATGCGGCGCAGATCAACCCGACCTTCACCTACACCCTGGGTGATCCGGACTTCCCGGACTCCATTCCGTACAAGGCGCAGTTCGTCAAGCCGGTGACCGGCGTGTCGGGCGTGTCCGGCGAAGTACGCTCCAAGTCCAAGCAGTACGGCGTGTTCATCCAGGACGACTGGCAGGTCAATGACCACCTGCAGCTGAACATCGGCCTGCGCTGGGACTACGAGAAGACCCCGTCCTACCTGGACTTCGTGACCCCGCAGCAGGTGGTCGATGCCATCTATTCGCAGGATCCGCGCGCACCCGCCGGTCAGACCTACGCCGATTCGCTGGCGCTGGGCGGCCTGGACATCAGCGACTACATCAGCAACGGTCACAACCGCAAGGCATTCAAGGATGCCTGGCAGCCGCGCCTGGGCTTCTCGTATGACATCAACGCCGACGAGCAGCATGTGATCCACGGTGGTGCCGGCCGTTCCTACGACCGCGACCTGTTCGACAACCTGCAGCTGGAGACCACCAAGCTGGCCCTGCCGCAGCCGACCATCTACTTCCGCAACCCGGCCACCGGGACCTGCATCAACGGTCAGGCCGCCTGCTACGACTGGAATCCGAACCTGCTCAACGGCATCGGCAACCTGCAGGCGCTGGTGGGATCGACCAGCAACGCCGGCCTGGAGGTCGACCTGCTGAACAACAAGCTGAAGGCGCCGTACTCGGATCAGTTCAGCCTGGGCATGAGCAACCAGATCGGTGACTGGCTGACCGATGCCACCATCGCCCGCACCCTGAGCTACGACGGTTTCGCCTTCACCCTGGGCAACCGTTACCCGACCGGCCAGTTCTTCGATGATCCGCGCCTGTGCGGCGGTACCGAGCCGGGCCTGAGCCAGGCCTGGAGCTGCAACGTGCCGGGCTTCGGCAGCCTGATCATCGGCCAGCAGGGCATCAAGACCCGCGCCACCCAGGTCCTGCTGTCGGCGCAGAAGCCGTTCACCAAGGAAAGCGGCTGGGGCACCTCGATCGCCTACACCTGGACCACCGCCCGCCACAACCGCGACATCAACGAGAAGTACGCCTTCGACCGTGGCCTGATCGGCGATTACCCGACCATCCGTTCCAACGGCGCTCCCCGTCACCGCCTGGTGGTGACCGGTTCGTACGCGGGCTTCTGGGGCATCACCTTCGGCGGCAAGATCACCCTGGCAACGCCGACGGCCGTCAACGACTGGTACCCCGTGCCGCAGGCCAGCGGCTACACCCTGCCGACCCCGCAGGCGGCCGTGCCCAACGCCAACGGCAAGTTCCTGGTGGGTGGCAAGATCTTCGGCTACCGCTCGGTCGACCTGCAGGCGACGAAGACGTTCAAGATGCCGGGTGATACCGAGCTGTACGCTCGCCTGGACATCATCAACGTGTTCGATTTCGACAACTTCTCCACCTACAACTACGTCAAGACCAACGGCAAGCTGCAGGCCAGCTACAACGAGACCGGTGACATCATCGGTACGCCCCGCCAGATCAAGGCGGAAGTGGGCTTCCGCTTCTAAGCGGGTATGCCTGCTGCAGGAGTCGATGCCGCCGGTTCGCCGGCGGCATCGGCAACTGCGATGATCGCGCTGTCAGGCCACGTTCCCGTGGCTTTTTTAAATGTGTGGTTTGTAAACGATTTCAGATCATTGGACGTTATGCTTTCCCATCGATCAGTCCACCGGAGGAACCGCGCCATGCAGGCACGCCACCTGTTGTCCGCCGCAGCGATGACCCTGGCCATCGCCGCCTGCAAGCCGGCCCAGCAGGAGCCCGCCAAACCCCGGCCGCCGGTGATCCTGATCGAGGCCGACGCACCGCCGCGGCCGATGAAGCCGGAACTGCCGCCGCTGTTCGATGACATTGAACGCCGCACCTTCCAGTTTTTCTGGGACACCACCAATGAAGTGAACGGCCTGACACCGGACCGTTATCCGTCACGCCCGTTCGCCAGCATCGCCTCGGTCGGCTTCGCGCTCACCGCCTATCCGATCGGCATCGAGAATGGCTGGGTCAGCCGCAACCAGGCGATTGACCGCACGCTGACGACGCTGAAGTTCTTCCGTGACGTGCCGATGGGCCCGCAGCGCACCGGCAAAGCCGGCTACAAGGGCTTCTACTATCACTTCCTGGACATGCAGGAAGGCCGCCGCTACGACAGCTGGGTCGAACTGTCGTCGGTGGATACCGCGCTGCTGATGATGGGCGTGCTGTTCGCGCAGTCCTATTACGACGGCGATGATCCGCGCGAGAAGGAAATCCGGCAGATTGCCGATACCCTGTACAGGAAGATCGACTGGCCGTGGCTGCAGCAGCGCGCACCGCTGATCTCGATGGGCTGGTTCCCCGAAAGCGGCTTCATCGACCACGACTGGATGGGCTACAACGAGGCGATGATGGTGTACATCCTTGCCCTCGGCTCGCCCACCCATCCGGTCAGCCCCGACGCATGGACGGTGTGGACCCGGACCTACGACAACGACTGGGGCGTCTACCAGGGCCAGGAATACCTGTCCTTCGGGCCACTGTTCGGCCACCAGTACAGCCATGTCTGGATCGATTTCCGCGATATCCAGGATGCCTACATGCGCGAGCGCGGCAGCACCTACTTCCTCAACAGCCGCTCGGCCGCGTTGGCCCAGCGCGAGTACGCCATCGCCAACCCGATGCAGTGGAAGGAGTACGGTGAGAACGTGTGGGGACTGACCGCCAGCGATGGTCCGCAGAACACCACCCAGGAATATCGCGGCGAGCAGCGCCAGTTCCGCCACTACTCCTCGCGCGGCGCCGGCCTGCGCGAGAACTTCGACGACGGCACCATCGCGCCGACCGCGGCCGTGGCCTCGATCGTGTTCGCCCCGGAGCAGGTCATTCCGGCCACGCTGGAGATGCACAAGCGCTTCGGCGATTACATCTATTCCAGCTACGGCTTCCTGGATTCGTTCAATCCCAGCTTCAGCTACGACATTCCGATCAAGACCGGGCGCCTGGTGCCGGACCGTGGCTGGGTCGCCAGTGACTACATCGCCATCGACCAAGGCCCGATCCTGACCATGATCGCCAACTACCGCAACGACTTCGTGTGGGAAGTCATGAAGAAGAACCCCTACATCCGCAAGGGGCTGGAGCGCGCCGGATTCAGCGGCGGCTGGCTGGCCCCCGAGGGCTCGTTCCAGCCGCTGGAACTGCAGAAGGACGAGAAGGCTGCATCGGCGCGCGCGGTCGGCATCGCCGAGTCACGCGCGGCCGCCGCACAGGAACAGAAGAACAATGCCAACCGCACCACAGGCCAGGGAAAGTAACGCTGTGCAGAACTGGCTCCATCGCATGCGCCGCTGGGCGCTGCCGGCCCTGGCCGCGCTGGTCGTGGCGGGCTGCGCCCGTACCGAACCGGGCACCACCACCGTGCGCTTCTGGGCGATGGGGCGCGAAGCGGAAGTGGTCAGCGAGCTGATCCACGAATTCGAGGCCGAGAATCCCGGCATCAAGGTGGATGTGCAGAACATCCCATGGACCGCGGCGCACGAGAAGCTGCTCACCGCGTTCGCCGCCGATGGCCTGCCCGATGTCTGTCAGCTGGGCAACACCTGGGTTCCCGAGTTCGCCGAGCTCGATGCGCTGACGCCGCTGCAACCGTTCGTGCAGCGCTCGGCGGTGGTCGACCCGAAGGATTACTTCCAGGGCATCTGGGATACCAACGTGATCCATGGCGAGCTGGTGGGCGTGCCGTGGTACGTCGATACCCGCCTGATCTATTACCGCAAGGACCTGCTGGCCAAGGCCGGATACGACCATCCGCCGCGGACCTGGCAGGAGTGGAACGAACAGATGGCGGCGATCAAGCGCATGCAGGGCCCGAACCGCTATGCCGTGCTGATGCCGATCAACGAGTTCGAGCAGCAGCTGTCACTGGCGCTGCAGCAACCCGATCCGCTGCTGCGCGACGACGATACCCGTGGCAACTTCTCAAGCCCGGGCTTCCGCCGCACGCTGGCTTTCTACGCCAACATGTTCGAGCAGGGCTGGGCGCCGAAGATGTCCGAGACGCAGATCTCCAATGTCTGGGATGAATTCTTCCGCGGCTTCAACGTGTTCTACATCTCCGGCCCCTGGAACATCCGCGAGTTCAAGAAGCTGCAGCCGAAGGCGCTGGAAGGGCAGTGGGGCACCGCGGCGTTGCCGGGCCCGGATGGCCCCGGTGCGGGCATCGCCGGCGGTACCAGCCTGGTGATCTTCCGCAAATCGCAGCAGAAGCAAGCCTCCTGGAAGCTGATCGAGTTCCTGTCGCGCCCGGAAATCCAGGCCCGTTTCCATTCGATCATCGGTGATCTGCCGCCGCGTCGCAGTGCCTGGGATGCACCGTCCCTGGCCGGTGATCCGCTGGCGGCGGCGTTCCGCGACCAGCTGGAGCGGGTCAGGCCGACGCCGAAGGTGCTTGAGTGGGAGCGCATCGTGCAGGAAATGCGCATCGTCACCGAAAAGGTGGTGCGCGGCGGGATGCCTCAGGACGACGCCGTGGCCGAGCTGGACCAGCGCGTGGACAAGGTGCTGGCCAAGCGTCGCTGGATGCATGAACAACAACGCCTGCAGGAGCGCGCGCCATCGCCGACGCGTTCAAGCAGCACCCTGGCCGATGGGAGCGCGCAATGAAACGAACTTCGCTGGCCGGATGGATCTTCGCAGGCCCATCGCTGATCGTGCTGGGGGTGTTCTTCGGCCTGCCGGTCGCCTCGGCGCTGGCGCTCAGCGTCACCGACTTCGACCTGTACGCATTGGCCGACAGCAGCAACCTGCGTTTCGTCGGCCTCGGCAACTACATCGACCTGCTGCAGACGCCGATGTTCTGGAAGTCGCTGTGGAACACCAGCTACTTCGTGCTGATCGGTGTGCCGCTGTCGATCGGTGTGTCACTGGGCGCGGCGATGCTGCTGAACGCGCCTGCCGCGCGTTTCAAGGCGCTGTTCCGCACCGCGCTGTTCGCGCCGGTGGTGACCACGCTGGTGGCGGTGGCGGTGATCTGGCGCTACCTGTTCCATACCAGCTATGGCCTGGTCAACTACGGCCTGGGCCATCTGGGCATCAGCCCGATCGACTGGCTGGGCGATCCGAACTGGGCGATGCCCACCATCATGCTGTTCGCGGTGTGGAAGAACTTCGGCTACAACATGGTGATCTTCCTGGCCGGCCTGCAGGCGATCCCGCATGATCTGTACGAAGCGGCGCGGATCGACGGTGCCTCGCGCTGGAAGCAGTTCCTGCACATCACCCTGCCCATGCTCGGCCCGGTGCTGCTTGTGGTCGGAGTGATCACCGTCTCCGGCTACTTCCAGCTGTTCGCCGAGCCTTACGTGATGACGCGTGGCGACCCGCTGCAGAGCACGGTCAGCGTGCTGTATTTCATGTTCGAGGAAGGCTTCAAGTGGTGGAACCTGGGACGCGCCTCCGCGGTGGCATTCCTGCTGTTCCTGATCATCCTGGCGGTGACCACCGTGATGCTGCGCTTTGGCCGCAGGAGGCAGTTGGTATGAGTCGTGAAATCGGCCAGTCGCGCTGGCATCCGTGGTGGATCAACGGCGCGTTGCTGGTGCTGGCCCTGGTCAGCCTGGCGCCGCTGCTGTGGATGGTCTCGGTCTCGTTCATGCCGCAGGGCGAGGCCAGCCATTTCCCGCCTCCGCTGTTGCCCTCGCAGGTGACCACCCACAACTACCACGAGCTGTTCGCGCGTACCGGCATGGGCGGCAATTTCGCCAACAGCCTGCTGGTGTCGCTGGCGATCACGCTGGGTTCGCTGCTGCTCAATACGATGGCCGGCTATGCGTTCGCCAAGCTGAATTTCGTTGGCCGTGATCGCCTGTTCCAGGTGTTGATGGCGGCGCTGGTCATTCCCGCCCAGGTGGCGATGCTGCCGCTGTTCCTGCTGATGAAGCAGCTGGGGCTGGTCAACAGCTTCGGTGGCGTGATCGTGCCGGCGCTGGCGAGCGTGTTCGGCATCTTCCTGGTGCGGCAGTACGCGCGGTCGATCCCGGACGAACTGCTGGAGGCCGCGCGCATCGACGGGGCAGGGGAGCTGCGCATCTTCTTCCAGATCGTGCTGCCGATGCTCAAGCCGGTGCTGGTGACCCTGGCGATCTTCACCTTCATGGGCGCATGGAACGATTTCATGTGGCCGCTGATCGTGTTGACCGATCAGGAGCACTACACTTTGCCGGTGGCCCTGGCCACCCTCTCGCGCGAACACATCATGGACGTGGAAATGATGATGGCCGGCGCGGTGGTTACCGTGGTTCCGGTGCTGGCACTGTTCCTGGTGCTGCAGCGGTACTACATCCAAGGATTGTTGCTGGGGAGCGTGAAGGGATGAAGGGTGCGATCGCCGTTGGACTGGGCCTGTTGTGGACCTCCCTGGCGATCGCCGCCCCTCCGGCGCTGCCGGCGCCGAAGGTGCTGGACGACTTCGACGATGTCAGTGCCTGGAGGCTGGTGCTGTCCGACCAGGTCAGCGGCTCGCTGCGCCCGGTCAGCGGCGCGGGTGGCGGCCGCGCGCTGTGCCTGGATTACGACTTCCACAACGTATCGGGCTACGTCGGCATCCGTCGCGCGCTGACGGTCGAGTATCCGGTCAACTACCGCTTCGGCTTCCAGCTGCGCGGTGATTCACCGGCCAATGATCTGCAGTTCAAGCTGATCGACGCCAGCGGTGACAACGTGTGGTGGGTCAACCGCCCCGGTTACAGTTTTCCCAGGTCGTGGACGCCGGTCGAGTACCGGCGTCGGCAGATCGACAAGGCGTGGGGGCCGTCGGAGGAGAAGGAAATGGCGCGCAGCGCCGCAGTCGAGTTCACGATCTACAGCAAGGTCGGCGGACGCGGCACGGTGTGCTTCGACAGACTGACCCTGCAGGGCCTGCCCGCACGGGACGAATCGCCGCTGCGGCCGGAGGTGATTGCTGACACCGCCACGGCGCTGCAGGACCGGATGGTGGACGGCAAGAGCGATACCTTCTGGATCAGCGGTGGGGTGAAGCAGCAGACCATCAGCCTGGACCTGCACAAGAGCCGCGAGATCGGCGGCGCGGTGATCGACTGGCTGCCGGACCTGCAGGCGACCCGCTACACCGTGCGCACGTCCGTGGACGGACGCGACTGGCGCACGGCACGCGAAGTGACCGCCGGTGGCGGTGGCCGTGACTGGCTGGCGCTGCCGGATACCGATGCACGCTATGTGCGCTTCGACCTGCAGGCAGGTCCGAACTGGCGCTATGGCATCCGTGACATCACGCTTAAGCCGCTGGACTTCGCATCCACGCCCAATGCATTCCTGTCGTCGGTTGCGGCTGACCTCCCACGCGGTGCGGTACCGCGCGCGTTCGTGGGCGAACAGCCGTACTGGACCCTGCTGGGTCTGGATGGCGGCCAGCAACAGGCGCTGATCAGCGAAGACGGTGCGCTGGAGCCTGCCAAGGGCAGCTTCAGCATCGAGCCGTTCGTCCGCCTGGATGGCAAGCTGATCGCCTGGAGTGATGTGGCCATCACCCAGTCGCTGCAGGATCGCTACCTGCCCATCGCCAATGTCGACTGGGTGCATGAGAAGGTGGGGCTGGCGGTCACCGGATTCGTGCAGGGCACGCCCGAGCGTGCGCAGCTGATCGGTCGCTACCGCCTGAGCAATCCGGACAAGGTGGCCCACGAGTACACGCTGGCGTTGGCCATCCGCCCCTGGCAGGTCAATCCGCCAACCCAGTTCCTCAACACCACCGGCGGCTTCAGCCGCATCGACAGCCTCGACGTCGGCGAGCAGCTGGTCCGCATCAATGGCGAGCCACGCATCTACCCGCTGCAGGTACCTGATGCGCGTTTTGCCACCTCTTTCGACGGCAAGCTCGATGCCATGCACCTCGCCTCGGGCAAGCTGCCGGCGACGACCACGGTGAAGGACAGCACCGGCATGGCGTCGGGCGCGCTGCTGTACACGATCACCCTGGAACCCGGGCAAAGCCGCGAAGTGGCGGTGGTACTGCCGCAGACCGGTGGCTGGGCGCCGCAGGACGTGGACGTGGCAAAGGCGCAGCAGCAGGTTGCCGACATGTGGCGTGCCAAGCTCGGCGTGGTGTCGCTGCAGGTTCCGAAGGCGGGCCAGCCGATGGTCGACACGCTGCGCACCGCGGTAGCGCACATGCTGATCTCGCGCGTCGGGCCAAGCCTGCAGCCGGGCACGCGCTCGTATGCGCGCAGCTGGATCCGCGACGGCGCGATGATCTCCGAAGGGTTGCTGCGCATGGGCCGCAGCGACGCGGTGCGTGACTACCTCAACTGGTATGCGCCGTTCCAGTTCGAGAATGGCAAGGTGCCGTGCTGCGTCGACGCACGTGGCAGCGACCCGGTGCCGGAGAACGACAGCCATGGTGAGTTGATCTACAACATCGCCGAGTATGGCCGCTACACCGGCGACAGCACGTTCATGGAACTGATGTGGCCGCATGTGCAGGGGGCCTACCAGTACATGGAGCAGCTGCGTGCCAGCGAGCGCACCGAGGAGAACCGTGCACGCAACCCGGCCTTCTACGGGATGATGCCGGCCTCGATCAGCCACGAAGGTTACTCGGCCAAGCCGATGCATTCGTACTGGGACAACTTCTGGGCGCTGCGTGGCTACAAGGACGCTGCGCTGCTGGCGACGCAACTGGGAAAGGTGGAGGCGATGCAGATCGCCGAGTCACGCGATCAGTTCCGCGACGACCTGCAGGCATCGCTGCTGTCGGCCATGCAGCAGCACAACATCGATTACCTGCCGGGCTCGGCCGAGCTGGGCGATTTCGACGCGACATCGACAACCATCGCACTGGCGCCCGGGGGCGAGCAGGGCCGGCTGCCGCAGCAGGCCCTGGAAGCAACCTTCGAGCGTTACTGGAAGGAATTCGTCGCGCGTCGCGATGGCAAGCGCGAATGGAAGGACTATACGCCGTATGAGTGGCGCAACGTCGCCGCCTTCGTGCGCCTGGGCTGGCGCGACCGCGCCTGGCAGGCGACCGAGTTCTTCTTCAAGGACCGTGCCCCGCAGGCATGGAACCAATGGGCGGAAGTGGTCTCGCGGACACCGCGCAAGCCGTTCTTCGTCGGCGACCTGCCGCATGCATGGGTCGCGTCGGATTTCGTGCGCTCGGCGCTGGACATGTTCGCCTATAGCCGCGACATGGATGAGTCACTGGTGCTGGCCGGCGGCGTTCCAACGGCCTGGCTGCAGGGTGAGGGCATCGCGGTGCAGGGCCTGCGTACGCCGCAGGGGCAGTTGAACTATCGGCTGCGGCGCAGTGACAAGCTGCTGGTGCTGGAGGTGCAGCCCGGCCTGGTGCCACCGGCTGGAGGCGTCGTGCTTCCGTGGCCCTATGCGGGCGAACCGGGTGACGCCACCATCAATGGCGCGCCGGGTGAATGGATCGACCGCGAACTGCATGTGCACGAACTGCCGGCCCGCGTCGAGATCGAAGTGCCGGCGGCAGTGCGTCGCTCCGAGCGCAAGGGACAGTAAGCATGGGTAGGAAGGCATGGCGTGCGCGCGCGGCAGCGTGCGCACTGGGCATGGCGATCGCGCTGGCGCTGCCTGCCGCGGCGATGGCGGACGTACCTCCGGCGGACGATGGGGACGCAGCCGCGCGCGCGCCTGGCATGGGCATGGTCACCTTCAACCTGCACCACGACCGCGAGGACTGGCCCAGGCGGCGTCGTACGATCCTGGCAGAACTCAAGCGCCTGCAACCTGATGCGATCGCGCTGCAGGAAGTGATCCAGCGGCGCAACGTGCGCAACCAGGCGCAATGGCTCGCCAGCCAGCTGGGCTACCGATACGTGTTCGTGTCCACCGATCCGGTCGGCGCGCCCAAGCGCTACGGCAACGCACTGTTGACGCGACAGCCGATCCTCGCCCAGGGCGAGCACCTGCTGCTGCCGCTGGACGACTACCGCACCGTGGCGCACCTGCGCATCGAGGTGGAGGGCCGGCCAGTCAACCTCTATGCAACCCATCTCAATGAGCGCAGCGATGAAAGCGGCAAGCGCATCCGGCGGACGCAGGTGGAAGATCTGTTGCGCTTCATCGCCGCAACGTCGGATGGCGCGCCGGTGGTGATCGCAGGCGACTTCAACGCACTGGTCGATGCGGGTGACCTGAGCGAGCTGCGCAGCCACTATGGCGACAGCTATGGCAGCGTGCATGTGAACACCGACCTGGCGGCTGTCAGCACCCTCAACCGGCATTACTACCAGGCGCCCTCGCGGATCGATCACATCTTCTTCCAGCAGGATCAGCTGGTTGCACGGGAGGCCAGGCTTCTGTTCGACCAGCCGGATGACAGCGGGCGCTGGGCTTCGGATCATTACGGCGTCTGGACGCGATTGCAGTTCGCGCCGAAACCCTGAACAACGACCCAGCGGCCTATCCCCGGTCGGCACGATACAGCCCGATGCACAAACAGAAACGGCGGGGATCATCGATCCCCGCCGTTCTGCTGTCACCCGATCAACGAGCGGTCAGTTGGCCGGCGGCGTGCGCTTGGCGGCCTCGTCGTCCTCTTCGTCAGCCTTGGCTTCGGCCGCCTGGGCGGCAGCATCGGCATGGCCATCCGCGACCGGGTCGAGGGGCGGCGTCACGACGGCATCGGCGACCGGCGCAGGGGCGTCCACCGGCGGGGCTTCCACGGCCACCGGTGCGACCGGGGCTTCGGCAACCACGACAGGCTCGACGACCGGCTTCACTTCAACCACCGGGGCCGCCTCAACAGCCACCGGTGCGGTTTCAGGCACGGGCGCTGCTTCAACAGCCTCCGGCTTCGACTCCACGACGGGTGCAGGCTCGACCACGACCGGCTTCACGTCCACCACAGGGGCCGCTTCGGCCACTACCGGCGTTGCTTCGATCACCGGTGCGGCGTCCGCCGACGGGGTTGCCGCCGCCACGGGCTGTGCGGATGTCGCGGCGTCGATGGCGTCGAGCATGCTGGTCTGCACCGGCGATGGCGCCGGTTCTGCCTTGGCAGCGGTCTCGACCGGTGCCGGAGGCGCGGCGGTCACCGGCGCGGCGGCTTCAACCACGGTGCTGCTGACCACGGCGGCCGGTGCGGCGGCGACAGCGGCCGCAACGCGGGCCGGCTTCTCGCCTTCGACGATGGACGGCTCGGCGTCGTCATCGAAGTCGAACTCCGGCTGCGAGCGGGCGGGCTGGGTGGCTGCAACCGGTGCTGACCCGGCAGCGTGGTCGACACGCGGCTCGGCGCTGTCGGTGCTGTCGGCGTCATCGCCTTCGTCACCGTCATCCTGGTCTTCGCCCAGCGGATCGGTGCCGGCCGCATTCTCGGCGCCACCACGGCGGCGGCGGCGGCCACCACGACGACCACGACGACGGCGGGTCGCGCCTTCGCCGGCCTGCTCGCCCGTGGTGTCGGCAGGTGCCTCTTCGCCCGTCACGGCAGCGGCGTCACCTTCAACGGCGGTGACAGGCGCGACTTCGGCCGGCGCCGCGGTTTCGACCGGCGGCTGTGCGGCCACCGCCGCGACCGGCGCCGTAGCCTCCCGCGCGGTCACCGCAGCAGCGGTGATGGCACTGGCCGCCACCGCAGCGGACGCCGTCGCCGTGTCGGTCTGGGCTTCTGCGGCACCACGCTGCGGCTTCTCGGCCGGCTTGTCGCCGTCCTGCTGCGGACGTGGCTGCTTCGGCTGCTTGAGCTTCGGCTGCTGCTGCGGGTTCTGGCCCTGCTGCTCGTTGCGCGGCTTGTTCTGCTGCTGCGGCTGCTGGCCGTCCTTCTGCTTGCCCTGCGGCTGGCCGTTGCCGTTCGGGTTGCCATTGCCACCCTGACGGCCGTCCTTGCGCTGTTCGCCGCGATCCTTGCGGTTGCCGCCCTCCTTCTGCTGCTGCGCATTGCCGTTGCCGCGATTGTCGTCGCGACGGTCCTTGCGGTCCTTGTTGCGATCCTTGTTGCGCTCCCTGCGGCCACCGTCCTGCTGCGGCTGGCGGGCGGCCGGCGGTGCGGGGGCGGGTGCCGGTTCGCCACCGAACACGCGCTTGATCCAACCGATCACGCCACCGCCGGTCGACGGGGCAGCGGGCGCGGCCACCACCGGCGCGGGTGCCGCTGCAGCCGGCTCCACTTCCTCACGCACCGGGGCGGGGGAGGTGTGCTTGACCTGGGTCACCACCGGCGGCGGGATGTTCAGCTGGCCCTTGGTGAGGGCGTGCACAGGCAGCTTGCGCGGAGTGCCACGCTGGTAGCTCGGACGGCTGCTTTCCTCGCCCAGTTCGTTCTCACGCAGGCGGGTGACCGTGTAGTGCGGGGTATGCAGCTGCTCGTCGGCGACGATCACGATCGGCGCTTCATGGCGCTGTTCGATTTCGCGCAGCGCGCTGCGCTTCTCGTTCAGCAGGTAATTGGCGATCTCCACCGGCGCCTGCACCAGCACCTGCCCGGTGTTCTCCTTCATCGCGTGCTCTTCGGCCACGCGGATGATCGACAGCGACAGCGACTCGACGCTGCGCATGCGGCCGTGGCCATCACAGCGCGGGCAGACGATCTGGCTCGATTCGCCCAGGCTCGGGCGCAGGCGCTGGCGGCTCATTTCCAGCAGGCCGAAGCGCGAGATGCGGCCGACCTGAACACGTGCGCGGTCGTACTTCAGCGCGTTGGCCAGGCGGTTCTCGACCTCGCGCTGATGCTTGTTGGAGGACATGTCGATGAAGTCGATCACCACCAGGCCGCCCAGATCGCGCAGGCGCAGCTGGCGGGCCACTTCCTCGGCCGCTTCCAGATTGGTCTGGAAGGCGGTGTCCTCGATGTCGCTGCCCTTGGTCGCGCGCGAGGAGTTCACGTCGACGGCGGTCAGTGCTTCGGTCTGGTCGACCACGATCGAGCCGCCCGACGGCAGGCGCACGTTGCGCTCGTAGGCGCCTTCGATCTGCGATTCGATCTGGAAGCGGTTGAACAGCGGGATGTCGTCCTTGTAATGCTTGAGCTTGCGCAGGGTCTGCGGCATCACCTGCTGCATGAACTCCTTGGCGTGCTCGTACATCTCCTCGGTGTCCACCAGGATCTCGCCGATGTCGGCGCGCAGGTAGTCACGCAGGGCGCGCACGATCAGGCGCGATTCCTGGTAGATCAGGAACGGGGCCGGCTTGCTCAGCGCCGCCTCGGCGATCGCCCGCCAGACGCTGAGCAGGTAGTCCAGATCCCACTGCAGCTCTTCCGCATCGCGGCCGACGCCGGCGGTACGGATGATCACGCCCATGTCGTCGGGAATGTTCAGCTTGTCCAGTGCGTCCTTCAGGGCAGCCCGGTCTTCGCCCTCGATGCGGCGCGAGACGCCGCCGGCACTTGGCGAGTTCGGCATCAGCACCATGTAGCGGCCGGCCAGGGAGATGAACGTGGTCAGGGCGGCGCCCTTGTTGCCACGCTCTTCCTTGTCGACCTGGACCACCACTTCCTGGCCTTCCTTGAGCAGCTCGCGGATGCCGGCCTTGTTGTGGTCGACACCGGCCTGGAAGTAGTCGCGGGAGATTTCCTTCAGCGGCAGGAAGCCATGGCGGCCACCGCCATATTCGACGAAGGCGGCTTCCAGCGAGGGCTCGATGCGGAAGATCCGGCCCTTGTAGATGTTGGACTTCTTCTGTTCCTTCGACGGCTGCTCGATGTCGATGTCATACAACGACTGGCCATCCACGATGGCAACACGCAGCTCTTCAGCCTGCGTGGCGTTGATCAGCATTCGCTTCATTGTTGCGTTCCTCGCAAGCGGCTACCGCGCGGAACGCCATGGGGTTTCGCCTCTGGATACGGCTCGCCCCCCATTCGCGCAAGCGCGGGGAGGGGGGCTTGGGTTTCCAGCGCTACGACACCACGGCAGGCCGCGGGAGCGCTTCACTCATATGGTTTTTGGGGTGTTGCAGGGCCGCAGGCAGCTGTCAGCCAGGCTGGAGCGCCACGCGGGACATGTTCAGCACGGTTGCGTGTCAGGCATCCGGCGATGGCCGGGAAGGCCGGTGAGCCGCTAACATGGCCGCCCCGCGGGCGGTGGTCGCGCACTGTGCCGGATTCGTCGGAAGCTGGGCTTCTGGCCCTGAGTAACTTCCAACGAAATCAATCCCTTATCTCGCCCCCCGAGTGTAACAGAATAAACAGCCTGATGACCGCCCAAGACCCCACCAAGCCAGCTGGCAACAAGCCATCCGTGCGCATGATCACCGTTCCCGCCGACCGCGCCGGCCAGCGCCTGGATAATTTCCTGCTCGGCCAGCTGAAAGGGGCCCCGCGCAGCCTGGTCTACAAGCTGGTGCGCAGCGGGCAGGTGCGGGTCAATGGCGGCCGCGCCAAGGCCGAGCGCAAGCTGGAGGCGGGCGACGAGGTGCGGGTGCCGCCGGTCCGTCTCACCGAGGAGGGAGACAAGGCTGGTCCTCCCGAGTCGTTCATGCGCCGTCTGGAACAGGCCATCGTCTTCGAGGACGCACGGCTGCTGGCGCTGAACAAACCCTCGGGCGTGGCCAGTCATGGCGGCAGCGGGATCAGCTTCGGCGCCATCGAGACCCTGCGCGCCCTGCGCCCGGGCCAGACGCTGGAACTGGTCCACCGTCTCGACCGCGATACGTCGGGCCTGCTGGTGGTGGCCAAGAAGCGCTCGGCGCTGAGCGAGCTGCAGGCGCTGCTGCGTGAAGACCATGGCGCCGGCATCCGCAAGCGTTACCTGACCCTGCTGACCGGACGCATGCCCGACGGGGTGATGACGGTGGACGCGCCGCTGCACGTGGGCCTGCGCCAGGGCGGTGAGCGACATGTCCAGGTCAATGCGATCGGCAAGGAATCGATCAGTCATTTCCGCGTGCTGGAGCGGCGTGGGGGCCATTCCTATTGCGAGGTGCGCATCGAGACCGGCCGGACCCATCAGATCCGGGTGCACGCCCAGCATCTGGGGCATGCGGTGGCCGGTGACGACAAGTACGGCGATCCTGCGGTGAACAAGCGGCTTCGTGAGCAGATCGGCCTGAAGCGGTTGTTCCTGCACGCGGCCTCGCTGGAGTTCGCGCTGGACGACGGCAAGACCCCCTACGTGCTGAACGCTCCGCTGGCGGATGAGTTGGTCGAGGCGCTGGACCGCTTGCGCTGACGGCGGTTCGGCGGCGCCGGGCGCTTGGTCGGCACCGTCGCTTCCCTGCGATGAGTGGGCTTGTCACTTTCTTTGCTCGTGCAAAGAAAGTAGCCAAAGAAACACGCCGCCATCCGCGCCGGCGCTGCGCGCCGGTGCCCTGCGCTCCTCGGCTCGCTACAAGGCGGACCTGACAGCCGCAGCGTAGACCCATACCCGCACGCAGCCCTTGTACAGTCGAGCCACGCTCGACTGACGCGCGCAGCGCGGGCTTCGCTTTTTCATTCTTTCATCGCGCGGCTGGCGCGCGCCTATAGCCTGTCAGAGCCTGGTCCAACCCCGGGATCTCGCTCCGCCAGCCGCGAGGGGGCTCAGCCCGTTGGTCGCAACCCGCTCACCACTTGAACAGCACCAGGCTGACCGCCAGCGTTCCCATGCCTGCAACCAGGCCGTACACCGTTTCGTGACCCTTGGCGTAGCGCTTGGCCGCCGGCAGCAGTTCATCCAGGGCCAAGAACACCATCACGCCGGCGATCAGGCCGAACACCCAGCCGAACGTGGCGTGCGACAGCGATCCGGACAGCAGCCAGTAGCCCAGCATGGCCCCCACCGGCTCGGCCAGGCCCGACAGCAGGCTGGCGCCGAACGCATAGAGCTTGTTCTGGGTGGCGAAGTACACCGGGACCGCGATTGCGATGCCCTCGGGAATGTTGTGGATGGCGATGGCGAAGGCCAGCGGCATGCCCACCGACGGGCTTTCCAGCGTAGCGAAGAAGGTCGCCAGCCCTTCCGGGAAATTGTGTGCGGTGATCGCCACCGAGGTCAGCAGCGCGACCCGCTTCAGGTACTCGCGGCTGTTCTCGCGGAACGCAGGGTCCTGCTTGTCCAGGCTGTCGTGCGGATTGGGAATGAAGTGATCGATCAGCACGATAACGATCACACCGGCCAGGAACGCCAGCGTGCCGTAGGTGAAGCCGGTGCGCTCGCCATAGGCCAGGGCGAACGACGCGATGGACTTGTTGAGGATCTCCGACAGCGACACGTAGACCATCGCGCCGCCGGCGAAGGCCAGGCCGAACGCCAGCAGGCGCGGGTTGGGGCGGCGCGAGAACAGCACCAGCAGGCTGCCGATGGCGGTCGCCAGGCCGGCCGCGAGGGTGACCGCCAGCGCGATCCAGATGTTTTCGGGGGGGATCTGCAGCATGTACCGACGCGGTCCTGGTCAACAGACAACCGCCCCGGGCACTGCCGGGGCGGCAAGGGCGAGGCGGGCGTCGGCTGGCCTCGTCATGGTGTGCGGTCAGCCGCCGCGGCGCAGGCGCTCTTCCACCGCGAAACATTGGTCCGGCTTTGGCTGCGGCGGGTTGAAGCTGACCGGCACCTGGATGGTGGCGGGCACGGCCTGGCCATTGCGGGTGGCGGCCTTGAACTGCCAGCCCTGCACGGCATTCCTGGCCAGCTCATCCAGCTGCGGGTTGCCCGCGCCGCTCAGCAGGGTCACTTCGCTGGGCTTGCCGTCGGTGCCGATGGTCACCTTGAAGGTGCTGGTGCCGCCCGCACCGGTACAGGCCAGCTCGAGCGGGTACTGCGGCGGCGGCGTCTTCACCGCAGCCACCTCGGTCGGCGGCGGCACGGGCGGCGACGGCTCGGAGGCGCCACAGCCGGCGAGGCCGGTCACAGCGATCAGGGACAGGCTCAGCACTCGCACATTCATGGCAGTTGCTCCGTGAGGGCCGATGTCTTGGCCGCGCAGATGAAGTCGTTCTCGCTCAGGCCGCCGACGTCGTGGGTCGAATAGCGCACCACGGCGCGGTCGTAGTGCACGCCCAGGTCCGGGTGGTGATCCTCGTGGTGGGCGATCCAGGCCAGTGCATTCACAAAGGCCATGGTGGCGTAGTAGTCCTTGAAGCGGAAGGTGCGCAGCAGCGCCTGGCCGCCTTCGGCCAGTTCCCAGCCGGGAATCTGCGGCAGCAGCTCGGCCAGGCGGGCCTCGCCCAGCTTGTGGTCGCTGCCTTTGCGCGGCACGCAACGGGCCTGGGCCAGTGGAATCAGGTCGGCCATGGGAATCTCCACCTCGTGTTGACTGAACAATGCGCCGGACGGTGTATAAACCGAATGAGCGGTTGACACTTACTTGGCTAGAATAGCCTGATGATCCAGATCTCCGACACTGCCCAGACCCATTTCCGCAAGCTGATCGAACGCGAGGGCGCGCCCGGCATGGGCGTACGCCTGAGCGCGGTTGATCCCGGCACTCCGCGTGCCGATGCGCGGCTGGAATTCGCCGAACCCTCGGACCTGCACGGCGACGAGTGGGCCGTGGACTGCGACGGGTTCACCCTGTATGTCGACGCCGGCAGCGTCGGCTGGCTCGATGGCGCGGAGATCGACATCGTGGCCGGCGCGGCAGGTGCCCAGCAGTTGACCATCAAGGCGCCGCGCATCAAGGGCGAAGCGCCCGGGGAGGCCGCGTCGCTGGTCGAGCGTGTGCACTGGGTGGTGGAGAATGAAATCAATCCACAGCTCGCCTCCCATGGCGGCAAGGTCGCAGTGCAGGAAGTCTCGGCCGAGGGCGTGGTGCTGCTGCGTTTCGGTGGTGGCTGCCAGGGCTGTGGCATGGCCGATGTGACCCTCAAGCAGGGCATCGAAAAGACCTTGATGGGCCGGGTGCCCGGCGTGACCGCAGTGCGCGACGCGACCGACCACGACAGCGGCCACGCACCGTACATCCCGCGCGGCAACGCCGCCTGATCGCCGACGCGTGCCGCTGCCCAGAGCCGAGCAACTCATCGACCTGCTGCTGGCGCGCCAGCAGCAACCGATCATCCTGGAGAAGAACACGCGCCTGCCTTATGGCTGGGCGCTGTGGCTGCGCTCGCTGAGCCCGTTGCCACGCCCGTTCCATGCCCGCGAGGTGATCGCGGTGCTGCTGCCCAGGCCTCTGCCGGGACGCCCCGGGACGCTGCCGGCGCTGCCCCGCTGGCAGGCGCTGCGGCGCCTGTTGTGGCAGGACTGGGAGCCGGCGCCGCGTGACCAGCGCTGGATGCGCTGGACGTCGGCCGTCGCCAGTGCATTGCTGCACCTGCTGTTCTTCCTGCTGCTGCTGTGGGTGGCGGTGATCCGCACCTCGGTGCCTGCCGAGCAGGGATCCGACGGTGAGCGCGTGCAGATCGAGTTTGTCGGCCGCGCCAGCCAGGAGGGCGGAGGCGACCAGCCCGGCGCCGAATCGGCTGCAGCAGCTGCAGCCGGCCGCACGGCTGCAGGAGACGCGGCAGGATCGGCAACTGCGCCGCAGCCGCGACCGGTCG
>NZ_JASGBV010000093.1:0-15234 GCF_030053245.1 Stenotrophomonas sp. RS-48 | reverse complement strand
TGTCCTGCCCACGCGGTATGAGCCTTGTAGTTCCAACCTGGAGGAACTTCTTCTAGATGCTTAGCCCAGCGACCACTCACGACTTCTTCCGGCTCAAAGAACTCGGGACCCGCAAATGGAGCTAAAGCCGTTCCCGCCGATACAATTGGCAGGAGACCCAAGCTCTCATCTGCCGAGTGAGTTATGGCGGGGGCTTCCGGGGTTTTCACTTTCGACCCCAGGACAACGACTCGCTCCCGGGCCTGTGGGACGCCATACTCGACGGCCTTAACAACCAGTTCTGTAACGAAATACTTAGCATCCTTCGCGGCTTTAATTAGCGCATCGTAGACAGGCTTATTCCTTGGATGCTTGATGCTCGGGACATTTTCAAATACGAATCCATCCGCATTGGATTGCCGAACAATGCGCCAGAACTCTTTAACCAGATCACGTCTGGAATCCTCCTTAACTTTCGTATTAGCAAGAGGCTTTTCTGCCGCAAGCCCGTTGGCACGAGCACGCCGGTACGCGGCATCTTCACCGGCTTCTGTCCAATAAGCTGCTTTGGAGAATGGTTGGCATGGGGGGCCGCCAACCACTATGACAAAGTCATCCTTACCGACACCAGCGGTCTTCAGCAAACTATCGGCAGAAAGGTCCGAGACATCAGCCTCAAAGACCTTGCCGTGAATGGAAGAGTTCAATCTCAGCGTTTGGCACGCGATCGCGTCCAACTCCACACTTGCAACTACGTCGCTGCCAGCTTGATGAGCACCGACTCCCAATCCACCGGCACCGGCAAATAGGTCAATGACTTTTATCTTCTTCTTTGACATCGTATGAATCTCAGACCACTTGATAGCTCTGCGGGTGGAACTTGCGGCATATCTAAAAACGTTCATGTCTCAGATGCTGAGAATAGCTGCCCCAAACATACGACGCCCACTTGACTCAAGCCAAGTGGGCGTCGGTACAAGGCAAGCGAAACATCTGCGCTCGCAGTCCTAAAGAATCAATCAAACCCCAACAGGATTAGCCTTCTCCGGATCAATCTTGTACTGCTTGATCGCCCGGGCCACATCCTTCGCGGTCATCTTCCCTTCCTTCGCCAGCGCCGCAATCGCGGCATGCGCGATGTAGTACCGGTCAACCTCGAAGAAGCGACGCAGGTTCGCACGCGTATCCGAACGGCCGAAACCATCCGTACCCAGCACGGTGTAGCTCATCGGCACGAACGCGCGGATCTGGTCCGCATACGCACGCACGTAGTCGGTAGCGGCAATCGCCGGGCCCTGGCGGCCTTCCAGCAGCTCGGTCACGTAGGCCTTGCGCTGCTCGCCTTCCGGATGCAGGCGGTTGTGGCGCTCCACATCGAAGCCGTCGCGGCGCAGTTCGTTGAAGCTCGGGCAGCTCCAGATATCGGCGGTCACGCCGAAGTCCTTGTCCAGCAGCTCGGCGGCGGCGATGGCTTCGCGCAGGATGGTGCCCGAACCCAGCAGCTGCACGCGCAGTTCGCCCTTCTTCGGCTTGCCGGCGTCGGTCAGCAGGTACATGCCCTTGACGATGCCCTCGGCTGCGCCTTCCGGCATGTCCGGGTGGGCGTAGTTCTCGTTCATCAGGGTCAGGTAGTAGTACTCGTCTACCTGGTCTTCCATCATCGCCTTGGTGCCGTGCTGCAGGATCACCGTCACTTCGTAGCCGAAGGTCGGGTCGTAGCTGCGCACGTTCGGGATGCCACCGGCCACCAGATGGCTGAAGCCATCTTCGTGCTGCAGGCCTTCACCGTTCAGCGTGGTGCGGCCGGCGGTGCCACCCAGCAGGAAGCCGCGGGTGCGCATGTCGGCGGCCTGCCAAGCGATGTCGCCCACGCGCTGGAAGCCGAACATCGAGTAGTAGATGTAGAACGGCAGCATCGGCACGTTGCTGACCGAGTAGCTGGTACCGGCGGCCATCCACGAGCTGATCGCGCCCGGCTCGCTGATGCCCTGCTGCAGCACCTGGCCGCTCTGGTCTTCGCGGTAGAACATCAGCTGGTCGGCGTCCACCGGCTTGTACTTCTGGCCGAACGGCGCGTAGATGCCGATCTGGCGGAACAGGCCTTCCATGCCGAAGGTGCGGGCTTCGTCGGCCACGATCGGCACGATGTGCGGGCCCAGCTCCTTGTCGCGCAGGGTGATGTTCAGGCTCTGCACGAACGCCATGGTGGTGGAGTAGGTGCGTTCGCCGCTGCTCTTCAGCAGGCGCTCGTAGGTTTCCAGCTTCGGTGCGTTGAAGCTCTTGTCGGCCTTGCGGCGGCGCTGCGGCAGGTAACCACCCAGGGCGGCACGACGCTCCTGCAGGTACTGCACTTCCGGCGAGTCCGGGCCCGGGTTGTAGAACGGCACCTGGCCGTCCTTGAGCTGCTCGTCGGTCACCGGAATGTTGAAGCGGTCGCGGAAGTGCTTGACGGCTTCGTCGTCCAGCTTCTTGGTCTGGTGGGTCGGGTTCAGCGCTTCACCGGCGCTGCCCATGCCATAACCCTTCACGGTCTTGGCCAGGATGACGGTCGGCATGCCCTTGGTGTTCACGGCCTGGTGGTAGGCGGCGTACACCTTGTGCGGGTCGTGGCCACCGCGGTTGAGGCGCCAGATGTCGTCGTCGGACAGGCCGGCGACCATCGCGGCGGTCTCCGGGTACTTGCCGAAGAAATGCTCGCGGGTGTACGCGCCGCCGAAGGCCTTGCAGTTCTGGTATTCGCCGTCGACGGTTTCCATCATCAGCTTCTTCAGGACGCCGTTGGTGTCCTTGGCCAGCAGGGCATCCCAGTAACCGCCCCACAGCAGCTTGATGACGTTCCAGCCGCCGCCGCGGAACACGCCTTCCAGTTCCTGGATGATCTTGCCGTTGCCGCGCACCGGGCCGTCCAGGCGCTGCAGGTTGCAGTTCACCACGAAGATCAGGTTGTCCAGGCCTTCACGGCCGGCCAGGGCGATGGCACCCAGGGTTTCCGGCTCGTCGGACTCGCCGTCGCCGATGAAGCACCACACCTTGCGGTCGGACTTCTCGATCAGGCCACGGTTTTCCAGGTAACGCATGAACTGCGCCTGGTAGATGGCGGCCAGCGGGCCCAGGCCCATGGACACGGTGGGGGTCTGCCAGAAGTCCGGCATCAGCCACGGGTGCGGGTAGGAGGACAGGCCACCGCCGTCCACTTCCATGCGGAACTTGTCCAGCTGCTCTTCGCTGATGCGGCCTTCCAGGAAGGCGCGGGCGTAGATGCCCGGGGCGCTGTGGCCCTGGATGAACAGCAGGTCGCCGGGGTGGTTGTCGCTCGGGGCGCGCCAGAAGTGGTTGAAGCCCACGTCGTACAGGGTGGCGCCGGAGGCGAACGAGGCGATGTGGCCGCCCAGGTCGCCCGGCTTGCGGTTGGCGCGGACCACGGTGGCCATCGCGTTCCAGCGGATGATCGAACGGATGCGCCATTCCAGCTCGGCATTGCCCGGGCTCTTGGCCTCGAACTGCGGCTCGATGGTATTGACGTATTCGGTGGTGGGAGAGAACGGCAGGTAGGCGCCCGAACGACGGGTCAGCTCCACCATGCCTTCCAGCAGCTGATGCGCGCGCTCGGAGCCCTCGACATCAATAACGGCCTTCAACGACTCGATCCACTCCTGGGTTTCCACAGGATTCGGGTCGTTGTTCAGCACCTCGTTCAACCAGTTCATTAGCGCTCCCATAACCGCACGCACGCGCGCGACTGTTGTATAGATATCTAGACCGCAAAGTGTAGCGCACCAAGGGCTTTCGTCACTTGGCTACGCTGGCGTATGGACGCATGCAGCCAGTGTCCGCAAGGCATGTCCCGCCTGTCTTCGGCGGGCCAGCAGGCGCGCTGCAGGCCGCTGCGGCGGGCCTTGGACCGCTTCGGGCACGTCGCGATTGCCCGCCTGGCGCATGTGCAGAACGAAGTGTTACCCAGGGCGATGACCGTTGTAGGGCACGGCCGACCGCGTGTGGGCCTACGCCGGGGGCACCGCAGCTGAATGACTGATGCGGTGTCGCGCCCGGCTCTGGACCGAGCTGCGCCGGCCGCGCAAGGTGACGGCGAGTGTTGGCACTGCCGCAACGGCCCGCCGTCTGGCTGCCTCGCTCCCTTCCACAGTGGTCCCCGGGGCGCACCGCAAGGGCGCCCTTTCTGTGTACGTGGCCCAAACGCGGCACGGTTGTGGCCGGATCGATGCTTGCCGGCGCCTGCCCTATCGATATATCGTTTCGATACTCGTTACCGATATATCGAAATGAGCCGCTCCCCTTCCCCCAGAACCCGTTCCAGCGAATCGGCCGTGCCCCGCCGCCATGGCCAGCCACGCGTGCTGAGCCGGGGCGACCTGCGCCTGCTGGTGCTGGCCCTGATCGGCGAGCAGCCGCGCCATGGCTACGAGCTGATGCAGTTGATCAGCAACCAGTTCCTGCAGGCCTACACACCCAGCGCCGGCACCATGTACCCGCTGCTGGCGAGCTTCGAGCAGGCCGGCTGGGTGGCATCGGAGGAAGTGGATGGCCGCCGGGTGTTCCGCATCACCGCCGCCGGCGAGTTCGAGCTGAAGGTGCAGCGCACCCAGGTGCGCCTGGCCCAGCGACGGGCCTTCGATCGCGCCCGCGAGATCACCAAGGCATCGCTGCCGCCGCCGCTGGCCAGCGCCCTGCGTGACTTCAAGCGGGCGCTGGTGCATCACCACGGCCGCTGGGCCGAAGGCGAGGCCGAGCAGGTGGCGGCGCTGCTGTCGCAGGCATCGGCACTGATCAACGGCACCACCGGTAGCGAGCCCACCTCTTCAACGACCCAGCCAGACTGACTCCAGCCAGGTCTCCCCCTACGCCGCGCCCCCTGCGCGACACCTTTACAGGTATTCCCATGACTGAGCATCACAACGCGCGCCTGCGCCTGGATGTGAGATTCCGCGAACTGACGGTGCTGCGCACCGAGGTGGTCACCCCGCACATGCGCCGCGTCGTGCTGGGCGGCGATGATCTGGCCGGCTTCGATTCGCCCGGCGCCGACGACCACATCAAGCTGTTCTTCCCCAACGCCAGCGGCGAAATGGTGCTGCCGGTGCTGACGGCCGAAGGCCGCAGCTACCCGGACGGCAAGCAGCCGTCTCCGGCACGCGACTACACCCCACGCTGGTGGGACCACGACGCCGGCGAACTGGCCATCGACTTCGTGCTGCACGACCAGGGCATTGCCGGGCCGTGGGCTGAACGGGCGCAGCCGGGCGACACGCTGGTGATCGGCGGCCCGCGCGGCTCGTTCGTGGTGGCCGACAGCTACGACGCCTACGTGCTGATTGGCGATGAAACCGCGCTGCCGGCCATTGCCCGCTGGCTGGATGTGCTGCCGGAGGGCGCCGAGGTGCAGGCCTTCATCGAAGTGAGCGATGAAGCCGAGCGACAGGACCTGCCGCAGTACGAGAACGTGCAGATTCACTGGCTGGAGCGCAATGGCTTCCCGGCGGCCAGCAGCACGCTGCTGGAAGACATGCTGACCGACTTCGAGGCACCGGAGGGCGACACGTTCTACTGGATCGCCACCGAATCGCGTCGCGCACGGATGATGCGCAAGTTCATCGAAGGCCATCTGGGCGTGCCGCGCGACTGGATCCGCTCGACCGGCTACTGGAAGGCGCACCCGGACGATACCGACGGCGACTGAGCGCGCCGCGCAGCCCTCAGTCTGCGTGAGCCGGGCATGGCCCGGCTCTGCAGCAGGCAGCCACCGGCATGCGCTCCTGTCGCCATCCGAACCGGTGCGCGGCCCAGATTTCCAGCGCCATCAGCAGCACAACGACCAGCCACTGCAGCAGCAGGCCGAAATACACGCCCGGCATCATGCCATTGATCTGCGCTTTCACCAGCCGCAACACGCCGCGGGTGTGCAGCAGTTCGTCCACGCGCATCGTCAGCGCTTCGCGCACCACCGTCGGCTCCACGCCCAGTACACCGGCCTTGTCCACCAGGGTGTCTTCCACCAGGCCGCGCAGCACGCCTTCGCGCACCTTGCCGATCACCCAGCCACTGGCGCGTGCCAGTACGCCGTCACCCAGGCGATCCAGTACCGGCAGCGGGTGTTCGCTGAGGTAGGCCGAGGCGACCGCCTCGGCCACATCGCCCACCGTGCCTTCGCTGTGCAGCGCATCGCGCATGCGCGGGTCGTCAAGCGAGTCGGTGAACCCGTGGCTCCACTGGGCCACGAGCGTCTGCAGATGCGGCTGGAAATGGTCCATCTGCTGGAGCAGCGCGCGGTGCGCGCCCGCGGTGAAACCCAGCTGCAGGCCGAAGAAGGCGGTGCCCAGCGGCAGCAGCAGCGCGTAACTGGCCAGCAGCCAGTGATGCCAGCGCCTGCGCCGCTGCAACCAGCCGCGGCGGCGCAGCGCATACCAGCCGGCCAGTCCAACCATGAGGCCCAGCAGCGCGCCCAGCACGCTGCCCACTGCCAGATCGAGCACGCTCAACCCGGCCCAGAATTCGTTCAACCAGTACTGCACGTCCTGCATGGCCTTACCTTCCGTGGATGAAACAGCAGGCGATTGTAGGACCGGGTTCACCCTCGGTGGCTCTTCGGCCCATGCCACGGGGTCAGACCCCTTGTCCCACGGAGCGGCGCATGACGCCGGCAGCGGATCGACCCGGGCAGATGCGACAATCGCGCTCCTTTCCAGTTGCAACGAGGCCCCTGTGGGCAAACTGACCTTGGCCGGCGTCGATGCGCTGCGCTCCCGCTTCAACGACGACGCCGCCTGTGATGGCGCGCTGGCGGCCTTCGCTGATCCGGCCGCCCTGCGTGCACCGCTGCGGGACCTGTTGGACGCCGAACACCGGTTCCTGCAGGCCGAGTACGAAGTGGCGCAGGTGGCCGATGTGCTGCGCCGCGACCAGAAGTACGCGCCGGTGGGCCGGCCGTCGGTGCATATCGTGCAGCTGCGCAAGCAGCAGGCGGCGACCAGGCAGGCCGCGTTGATCGCACGTCAGGTGGTGGCGCAGGCCGCGCAGACCTTCGTGCGGTTGAGTGGCATGACGGTGAAGGCCAAGCAGAGCCCGAGCGAGGCGTGTGCAGCGTGGCTGGGCGCGCTGCGCTGAGCGCGCGTTCCCGGTAGCGGCCAACGCGCGTTCCCGGCGCTCAAAAAAGAAGGCCCGCTTCGCAGCGGGCCTTCTGCCTTCTCACGACGAGTGAGCGGGGTGCATCAAGCCGCCGGCTTCTCGCCGGTGGCTTCGGTGGTGATGCGGATCTTCACTTCATCGCTGACGTTCGGGGCGTAGGCGCCCACGCCGAAATCGCTGCGCTTGAGGGTGGTGGTGGCATCGAAGCCGGCGGCCGGAACCTTGGCCATCGGGTGCTCGCCGCCGCCGTTGATGGTGACGTCCAGGGTCACCGGCTTGGTGATGTCCTTGATGGTCAGATCGCCAGTGACGGTCAGCTTGTTGGTGCCGGCCGATTCCACCTTGGTGCTCTTGAAGGTGGCCGCCGGGAACTTGGCAGCGTCGAAGAAATCGGCGCTCTTCAGGTGCTCGTCGAACTTGGCGGTGAAGCTGTTGAGGCCGCTCAGCGGCAGCTTCACTTCCACGGTGGACTTGGTCACGTCGGCGGCGTCGTACACCAGGGTGCCTTCAGCGTTGCCGAAGTGTGCGCTCGGGTTGGAGAAGCCGAAGTGGCTCCACTGCGCCAGCACGTCGGTGTGGCTCGGGTCGAGCTTGTAGGTGCCCGAGGCGATCTGGATCGCTTCGGCGGCGGGCGCGGCAGCGGCAGCATCGGCAGCCGGGGTGGCGGCCGGCTGTTCGGTGGCGGCCGGAGCGGCGGCATCAGCGGCCGGGGCAGCGGTATCGGCCGGCTTGGAGCAGGCGGCGATGGCCAGGGTCAGGGCCAGCGGCAGCAGCAGTTTACGGGTGGCGCTCATCTGAGGAACTCTCCGGATCGTAGGGTGGGTACAGGGTGCAGCAATGGCCCGCCGCAACCGGCGGGCCCGAAACCGATACAGCGACTTACGCGATGCGCGCCGCTTCGTCGAACGACAGACGCGGCAGGCGCGGGAACAGGCCCGCCGGGTCACCGTACCCCAGGTTGACCAGGAAATTCGACTTGATGCTGGTGCCGGCAAAGAAGGCTTCATCGACCTTGGCCGGGTCGAAGCCGGACATCGGGCCGGCATCCAGGCCCAGCGCGCGCGCGGCCAGGATCAGGTAGGCGCCCTGCAGGCTGCCGTTGCGGATGGCGGCCTCGTGGCGGCCTTCCTGCGGGCCGTCGAACCAGGACTTGGCGTCGGCGTGCGGGAACAGGTACGGCAGCTTCTCGTGGAAATCCAGGTCGAAACCGATGATGACGGTGACCGGTGCGGCCATGGTCTTGTCATGGTTGCCTTCGGACAGCGCCGGGGCCAGCTTGGCCTTGGCTTCGGCCGACTTCACGAACACGAAGCGCGCCGGGCTGGCGTTGGCCGCGGTTGGGCCCCACTTCACCAACTCGTACAGTTCCTGCAGCAGGCTGTCGTCCACCGGGGTGTCGAGGAAGGCATTCTGGGTGCGGGCGGTGCGGAACAGCTGATCCAGTGCGGCGGCGTCAAGCGCGTGGGACATCGGTGCATCTCCAGGGCGGCGAAGGGGAGTCAGTGCCCGCGGGCAACGCGGGGCGAAACGACCAGCCGCAGTGTAGAGTGTCGCGACTGTTGCAACACCCAGCAGGGCTGAAACGAATTAATGCCAATGGTGAAACGATCGAGCGCACCGTGGACGGTCACCGACGGCCGTGCAGGCAATGTCCGCCAAGCGGTCGCGCTGGCCTCGGCGCTGCGCCAGGGCACCTATCGACCCGTGGTACTACAGCCTCGGGCGCCCTGGCGCTGGGTCACCCCGCGGCGCCTGCCCGGGGATGCCAACGGCTACGGCGATGCGTTCGCGGCACTGGCTGCCGAGCCCCCTGCGCTGGCGATCGGCTGTGGCCGCCAAGCCGCCGGTGCGCTGCGCGTGCTGCGCGCCCGCGGCACGCAGGTGGTGCAGATCCTCGACCCGCGCATCGGCGCCAGGCATTGGGACGTGGTGGTGGTACCCGAGCATGATCGCCTGCGCGGCAGCAATGTGCTGACCTTGATCGGCAGCCTCAACCCGGTCGATGACGACTGGCTGGCCTGGGGACGGGCCGCGTTCGCCGGCTTCAGCACCCTGCCCGGTCCGCGCACTGCACTGCTGGTGGGCGGCCCGACGCCGCTGGCGCCGTGGGACGAAACGGCGATGGTCGGTGTGTTCCGCGCCCTGGCCGCGCAGATCCGCAGCGAAGGCGGCAGCCTGCTGGCCACCACCTCGCGGCGCACCCCGCCGGCACTGGCCGAGATCCTGCGCGCGACCTTCGCCGACCTGCCGCACGTGATCTGGGGCGACGGCGGCGACGGGGTGAATCCGTATGGCGGCCTGCTCGGCTGGGCCAACCGTGTGGTGGTATCGCCCGATTCGGTGAACCTGCTCTCTGAAGCCTGCGCCACGCGCATGCCGGTGATGGTGGCGCTGGCCGATACCGTACAAGGGCGGCTGGCGCGCTTCCAGCTGCAGCTGCACGAGCGCGGGCGATTGCAGACACGCTGGCTGGACTGGCAGTACGACCGCATCGAGCCGCTGCGCGAAACCGCGCGCATCGCCGCCGAGGTCAGGGCGCGGCTGGCATTGGGGTAACGCCCCACCGTTGACGGCTGGTGTGTTCCTGAACGGGTGGTTTTGGATTTGCCTTTGGCCGCGCGGATAATGGGCGATTCCCCTTGTCCTCCTGGCTCGCCATGTCCGTGCGTCCCGCCCCCGTTTTTGCCCCGCTGACCCCGCGCGCCCTGGTGCTGGCCGTGCTGGCGATGGGCGCGGTGGTGCTGCTGTCGAACGTGCTGGTGCAGTACCCGATCAACGACTGGCTGACCTGGGGTGCGTTCAGCTATCCCGTCGCGTTCCTGGTGAGCAATCTGATCAACCGCCGCTTCGGCCCGGGACCCGCCCGGCGCGTGGCCTGGATCGGTTTCGCGGTGGCGGTGCTGTTGTCGGTCTGGGTGGCGACGCCGCGCATCGCCATCGCATCGTGCTCGGCCTTCATCGTGGCGCAGCTGCTGGACATCACCGTATTCGACCGCCTGCGCCGGGGCAGCTGGTGGCGTGCGCCGATGGTAGCCACCACCTGCAGCGCGACGGTGGACACCACGATCTTCTGGTCGATCGCCTTTGCCGGTTCCAGTCTGCCGTGGGTGAGCTGGGCGGCAGGCGATCTGGCCGTGAAGCTGGCCATCGGCGTGTGCCTGCTGGCGCCGTTCCGCGCGCTGCTGTGGAAGATGGCGCCGCTGCGCGCGGAAAGCGCGCGGTGATTCCGCCGGGCATGGCCCGGCGCTACCCGAACAAACGCGCTACGCCATGCCGGCGTTATCCAAACAAACGCAACGGTAGCGCCGGGCCATGCCCGGCGGCCTCGCTGCCGATCAGCCGAACGGCAGGCCGGCCGCCCGGCAGGCCGCACTGATCGCTGCACAGGCCTCTTCAATGGCCGGTGTGGTCGGTGCCAGCCGCGGGCGACGGTCCAGCGTGCAGGCCAGGCCCACGTCCAGCAGCGTGGCATGCGCAGCGTGCAGTGCCTGCGCGGTGGCAACCGGCAGGAATTCCGCTGCGGCCAGTGCATCGATCAATGACGGCGTGTCGCGGGGTGACAGCAGCGCCGGTACGTGTGCACTGCGCTCGAGCACACCGGTCTGCAGCAGGAACTCCAGGTCCACCACGCCACCGGCGCCCTGCTTCAGGTCGATGCGCGCGGCATCGCTACGGTCCAGTTCGGTGCGCATGCGCCCTCGCATCTTCAGCACATCGGCATAGAGGGTGGCGGGGTCGCGTGCACGGCCCAGGGTCTGCGCACGCACCTGCTCGAAGTCGGCCAGCAGGCTGGCATCACCGGCCACGCCGCGCGCACGCACCAGCGCCTGATGCTCCCAGGTCCACGCGCGTTCGCGCTGGTATTCGGTGTAACTGGCCAGGGACGAGACCAGCGAGCCTTTGCCGCCGTCCGGCCGCAGGCGCACGTCGATGTCGTACAGCCGACCGGCGGCGGTGACCGCGCCGAGCAGGGCCATCACCTTCTGTGCCAGCCGCGCGTACCAGCGTCCCGGCTCCAGCGCGCGCGCGCCATCGCTGGCCTCCACGCCCGCCGGATGGTCGTGCAGGAACACCAGGTCCAGATCGGAACCGAAGCCGAGTTCGAGGCCCCCCAGGCTGCCATAGCCGATGATCGCAAAGCGCCCGCCGGGAATGCCCCCGTGCGCGGCCTGCATGTCGGACTCGGCCATGGCCAGCACCGTGACCACCACCGCCTGCGCCAGTTCGGCCAGCTGGCGGGTACTGTCGACCGCGCCCTGGCGGCCGTCCAGCGTGGCCATCGCCATGCGGAAACTCAGGGCCAACCGGGTTTCGTTGAGCCAGCGCAACGCGGCTTCCGGATCTTCGACCGTCAGCGCCTGCTGGCATTCGGCCAGCATGCCGGCCGCATCCGGCATCGGGCCGGACACGCGCACGTCCAGCAGTTCGTCCAGCAGCAACGGATAGGCCGCCAGGCGCTCGGCCAGCAGCGCGCTGCGCGCCAGCACATCCACCAGCCGCGCCAGCGCACTGGGCTGTTCGTCCAGCAGGGCCAGATAACTGGTCCGGCGCAGCACCGCCTGCAGCAGGCCGAGTACGCGCTTGAGCGCGGCATCCGGTTGCGGCGAGCGCGTGGCGGCGTGCAGCAGCGCCGGCAGCACGCGGTCCAGCCGCGCGCGCGCGGCGTCGGACAGCGACTTCACGCCGGTGCTCTGCGCGAAATCGCGCAGCGACTGATCGGCGCCGTTCGCATCGAGGAAACCGGCTTCGGCCAGCAACGGCGCGTCACTGCCACCCGGCAGGCTGCGCCAGTAGTTGGCCAGCGCGTCCGGCGCCGCCTGGCCCTTGCGCGGTGCCAGCAATGCAGCGAACTCGGTGCTGACCCGCTGCTGCTGCACGGTCAGTGCGGCGCGCAGCGCCTCCCAATCCGGGTAACCCAGGCCCAGGGCGATGCGCTCGCGGTCGATCGCATCTCTGGGCAGCACATGCGTCTGCGCATCGCGCAGCATCTGCAGCCGGTTCTCCAGGCGGCGCAGGAACAGGTAGGCCTGCTCCAGCGATGCGCCGTCTTCGGGCGCGATCTGGCCCGCCGCCACCAGCGCCTGCAGCGCCACCAGCAGGCGACGTTCACGCAGGGCCGGTTCGCGGCCGCCACGGATCAGCTGCAGTGCCTGGCACAGGAATTCGATTTCGCGGATGCCACCGGCACCGCGTTTGATGTCTTCATGCAGTTCGCGGCGGGCGACTTCAGCCGTGATCGCAGCTTTCATCTCGCGCAGTCCGTCCAGCGCGGTGAAGTCCAGATAGCGTCGATAGACGAACGGGCGCAGCGTCTGCAGCCACGCCTCACCGGCGGCGATATCACCGGCCACGGCACGTGCCTTCAACCAGGCGTAGCGCTCCCAGTCGCGGCCCTCCCGCTGGAAGTACTGGTCCATCGCAGCGAACGACAGCGCAACGCGGCCGGCACTGCCAAACGGGCGCAGGCGCAGGTCGACGCGGTGGCTGAAGCCATCGACGGTGGTTTCATCCAGCAGCTTGGCCAGGCGCTGGCCGAGCCGCGCGAAGTATTCTTCGGCGGCCAGCGGACGCGGTCCGTCCGATTCACCGCCCTGCGGGTAGGCGTAGACCAGGTCGATGTCGGAGCTGAAGTTGAGTTCGCCACCGCCGAGCTTGCCCAGGCCAAATACGACAAGTTGCTCGACGCGGCCCTCGTCATCACGGATCACGCCGTGGCGCTGTGCGAATTCCTGCTGCAGGGCGTCCAGCGCCAGCCGCAGGCAGTCTTCGGCCAGGGCGGTGGCGCCGGCCAGGGTCTGCGCCACGTCATCCAACCCGGCCAGATCGCGCCAGACCAGGCGGGTCGACATCGCCGCACGCCAACGCCGCAGCTGCGCCGGCCATTCGCCGGGCTGCACCGGGTCGAGCACCGGCGCCGGCAACGGCGGGCACTCCGGCAGGGCCAATTGCGACAACAGGCCGGGCTGCCGCACCAGCGTGTCCAGAGCGAAGTCACTGGCGATGGCCAGTTGGGTCAGCAGGGGCCGCAGGTCGGCCGGGATCGGTTCCGGAACCACCTGGGCCAGGCGCGACAGGGCACGATCAACCAGGGGCTGCAGCGCGGCGGGCAGTTCGGCGGGGGCGAGGGTCATGCGTTGATTCTCGCGGCGCCGGGCGCCTTTGCCAACGGCGGGAAGTCGCTGCGCCGCCGTCCATCGCGCGCATTCATCCTGGGCAGCGGGCAATAAAAAAGCCCGCTTGCAGCGAACTGCCAGCGGGCTCTGCTCCCTCCCCCACGTCGGGATGCAGGGCCATCCTGCGGGCTGCGAAAGGACTTTGCACGCTGCACTGCAAAACAGAACCGGCGGGTATGGATAGCCCCGCCCGCGAAAAGCCATTCCACGAAGGTAGCCCCCCCGTACGCCGGGGGATGGCCGATAATCGAGGCTCCCCCCAGAAACACTGTCGTCATGTCTGTTGATCGCATCGCCAACGCGCGTCTCCGCGACCGCGTGGTCTCCGCCGAGGCCGCAGCCGCGCTGATCCAGCCGGGTGAAACCGTGGCCATGAGCGGGTTTACCGGCTCGGGCTATCCCAAGGCCGTCCCCGTGGAACTGGCGCGCCGCATCGAAGCGGTGCATGCCCAGGGCCAGCCCTTCCAGATCAAGCTGATGACCGGCGCCTCCACCGCGCCGGAGCTGGACGGTGCGCTGGCCAAGGCCGATGGCATCGCCATGCGCATGCCCTTCCAGAGCGACCCGGATGCGCGCAACCGCATCAATGAAGGCAAGCTGGATTACATCGACATCCACCTCAGCCACGTCGCCCAGCACGTCTGGTTCGGCTTCTACGGCGAGATCGACACCGCCGTGGTGGAAGTCTCGGCCATCCGCGAGGACGGCTCGCTGGTGCCGTCCACCTCGGTCGGCAACAACAAGACCTGGCTGGACCTGGCGAAGAAGGTGATCGTCGAGGTCAACGAGTGGCAGCCGGCCGGCGTCGATGGCATGCATGACATCTACTACGGCACCGCGCTGCCGCCGCATCGCAAGCCGATTCCGCTGGTCAACGCCAACGACCGCATCGGCGATACCGCGCTGCGCTGCGACCCGGACAAGATCGTGGCGGTGGTCCGCACCAACGGCCCGGACCGCAACAGCCCGTTCAGCCCGATCGATGCGACCAGCGAGCAGATCGCCGCGCACCTGATCGACTTCCTCAAGCACGAAGTGAAGCACGGCCGGCTGCCGCCGAACCTGCTGCCGCTGCAGTCCGGCGTGGGCAATATCCCCAATGCGGTGCTGGCAGGCCTGGCCAGGAGTGGTTTCCGTGATCTGGCCGCGTTCACCGAGGTGATCCAGGACGGCATGCTCGACCTGCTGCGCGACGGCGTGCTGAGCTATGCCTCGTGCACGGGCTTCGCGCTGAGCCCGCAGGCCAACGAGACGTTCAAGGAGAACATCGACTTCTACCGCGAGCGCATCATCATGCGCACGCAGGAAATCTCCAACCATCCCGAGCTCGTGCGCCGGCTGGGCTGCATCGGCATGAACGGCATGATCGAGGTGGACCTGTACGGCAACGTCAATTCGACGCACGTGATGGGCACGCGGATCATGAACGGCATCGGCGGCTCTGGTGACTTTGCCCGCAACGGGTTCCTGTCGGCGTTCCTCAGCCCGTCCACGGCGAAGAACGGCACCATCTCGGCGATCGTGCCGATGGCCAGCCACGTCGACCACACCGAACACGATGTCTCGGTGATCGTCACCGAGCAGGGCCTGGCCGATCTGCGCGGCCTGACCCCGCGCAAGCGTGCGCAGGTGCTGATCGACCGCTGCGCGCACCCGGATTTCCGCCCGCAGCTGCAGGACTACTTCGACCGCGCCAGCCGTGAGAGCTATGGCAAGCACACCCCGCACCTGCTGCCGGAAGCGTTGTCCTGGCACCAGCGGTGGCTGGATACGGGCACGATGAAGGGTTGAGGCATAGGGTTCGCCGGGCATGGCCCGGCGCTACCGTTGCATCCTTCGCCGCTTCGCCGGGCATGGCCCGGCGCTACCCGTGCATCCTTCGCCGTCTCGCCGGGCGTGGCCCGGCGCTACCCCGGCATCGTTCCTGGTAGCGCCGGGCCAT
>NZ_JASGBV010000092.1:0-2703 GCF_030053245.1 Stenotrophomonas sp. RS-48 | reverse complement strand
CCCCGGCGGGTGTTTCAGGGTGCGTGCGGTGCTCAGCCCTGCCTGCGCACCGGCGCACCATTGGCCTTGTAGTAGGGCGCGGTGCTGCGGGGCAGCGGCGCACGGCCGCGGATCACGTCGGCGAGCTTTTCGGCGATCATGATGGTCGGCGCGTTGAGATTGCCGGTCACCACCTGCGGCATGATCGAGGCGTCGACGATGCGCAGGGCCTCCAGACCATGCACGCGGCCCTGGCCGTCCACCACCGCCATCGGATCATCGGCGTGGCCCATCTTGTTGGAGCAGGACGGGTGGTATGCCGTTTCAGCATGCTCACGGACGAACGCGTCGATCTGCGCATCGGTCTGCAGTGCACTGCCCGGCGAAATCTCGCGGCCGCTGTATGGAGCCAGTGCCGGCTGCGCGAAGATCTCGCGGGTGATGCGGATCGCCGCGCGGAACTCGCGCCAGTCCTGGTCGTGCGACATGTAGTTGAACAGGATGCTCGGATGCTCGCGCGGATCCTTGGAGCGGACATGGATGCGGCCCCGGCTGGGCGAGCGCATCGAGCCGACATGCATCTGGAAGCTGTGTGCCTTGATCGGATTGGACCCGTTGTAGTTGATGGCCACCGGCAGGAAGTGATACTGCAGGTTGGGCCAGTCGAACTCGGCATCGCTGCGGATGAAGCCGCCGGCCTCGAACTGGTTGCTGGCGCCGATACCGGTGCCCAGGAACAACCATTCAGCGCCGATTGCCGGCTGGTTGTACAGCTTCAGCGCCGGCGCCAGCGAGACCGGCTTCTTGCATTCGTACTGGAGATACATCTCCAGGTGATCCTGCAGATTGGCGCCGACGCCCTGCAGGTGATGCACCAGGTCGATGTCGAGGCTGCGCAGCAGATCGGCCGGGCCCACGCCGGAGCGCTGCAGGATCTGTGGCGAGGCGATGGCGCCGCCGCACAACAGCACCTCGCGGCGGGCAGTGGCACGCTGCGGCTGGTCGTTGCGCAGCCACTGCACGCCCACCGCGCGCTTGCCGGAGAACAGGATGCGGTCGGTCAGCGCGTGGGTGACGATGGTCAGGTTCGGGCGCGGCCTGGCCAGATCCAGATAGCCGCGGGCGGTGCTGGAGCGGCGGCCCTTCGGCGTGACCGTCCGGTCCATCGGGCCGAAGCCTTCCTGCTGGTAGCCGTTGAGGTCATCGGTGCGCGGATAGCCTGCCTGCACGCCGGCTTCAACCATGGCTGCGAACAGTTCGTTGTTGCCGGCCTTGGGGGTGGTCACCCGCAGCGGGCCATCGCCCCCGTGGTAATCGTTGGGGCCGATGTCGCGGGTCTCGGCCTTGCGGAAGTAGGGCAGGCAGTCCAGATAGGTCCAGTCGTCCAGGCCGGGCATGCTCGCCCAGTTGTCGTAGTCCATCGCGTTGCCGCGGATGTAGCACATGCCGTTGATCAGCGACGAACCGCCCAGGCCCTTGCCACGGCCGCAGTCCATGCGGCGGTTGTTCATGAAGGGCTCTGGATCGGTCTTGTAGGCCCAGTTGTAGCGCTTGCCCTGCAGCGGAAACGCCAGCGCCGCCGGCATCTGGGTGCGGAAGTCGAGCCGGTAGTCCGGGCCACCCGCTTCCAGCAGCAGTACGCTCACATCGGCATCTTCGGTCAGGCGGGTGGCCAGCACGTTGCCGGCCGAACCGGCGCCGATGATGATGTAGTCGTACTCGTTATGGGTGCTCATGGTTGTTCTCCTTCAGGCCGGGACACGCTGCAAACAGGCGTCCCGGCGGAATGTCGGATCGGCGCGGTGGCCGGACGAGGGGCGCGGCTCAGAACGCGCTGGCGTAGTCGCCCAGTTCGACCTGCACCGACTTGATGCGGGTGTAGTGGCCCAGGGTCGAGAGGCCGTTCTCGCGGCCGACACCGGACTCCTTGTAGCCACCCACCGGCATTTCGGCTGGCGATTCGCCCCAGGTGTTGATCCAGCAGATGCCGGCTTCCAGGCGATGGATGATGCGGTGGGCGCGGCTGATGTCCTTGCTGACCACGCCGGCGGCGAGGCCGAAGGTGGTGTCGTTGGCGCGGCGGACCACTTCATCTTCGCTGTCATAGGCAAGGATGCTCATGACCGGCCCGAAGATCTCTTCCTTGACGATGGTCATGTCGTCGCGGCAGTCGGAGAACACGGTCGGCAGCACATAGGCGCCCTGGGCCAGCGTGCCGTCGGTGGCACGGCCGCCGCCGATCAGCAGGCGCGCGCCTTCGGTCTTGCCGCTTTCGATGTAGCGCAGCACGTTCTCCATGTGCGGGAAGCTGGTCAGCGGGCCGAAGTTGGTGTCCGCGGCCATCGGATCGCCGATGCGGATGCGCTTGACGCGCTCGACCACGGCGGCCTCGAACGCGGCCAGCATGCCGCGCGGCACGAACACGCGGGTGCCATTGGTGCACACCTGGCCGGAGCTGAAGAAATTGGCCATCACCGCGATGTCGGCGGCGCGGTCGAGATCGGCGTCATCGCAGATCACCAGCGGCGATTTGCCGCCCAGTTCCATGGTCACTTCCTTCAGCGAGGAGGAGGCGGCCGCAGCCATCACCTTCTTGCCGGTGGCCACGCCGCCGGTGAAGGAGATCTTCTCGATCACCGGATGTTCGGTGAGCCAGTTGCCGATTTCGCGACCGGGGCCCTGCACGACATTGAACACGCCAGCCGGCACGCCGGCTTCGGTGTA
>NZ_JASGBV010000091.1:0-30141 GCF_030053245.1 Stenotrophomonas sp. RS-48 | reverse complement strand
CACCACCACCAGCGACGCCGCCAGCAGGCCCAGCGACACCGAATGGCCGGCATGCAGGTGGCCGGCGCGCTTGCCGAACACGATGTACAGGCCCCAGCACGCCGCCGCACCCAGTGCATACAGCACGCCCACCGGGTCCAGTGCCGCCGCACCGCCCAGCGGTAGCAGCAGGAGCAGGCCGACCACTGCGCATCCCACCCACAGGAAATCGATCGGGCGCCGTGACGACAGCATCGCCACGGTCAACGGCCCGGTGAACTCGATGGCCACCGCGATGCCGAACGGGATCGTGCGGATGGCCATGTAGAACAGCAGGTTCATCAGGCCCAGCGTGAGCCCGTAGCGCAGGATGGTGATCGCATCCGCGCGGCGGGTCTTCCAGCGCCAGGGTCGCCAGAACAGCAGCAGCAACAGTGCGGAGAAGCCCACGCGCAGCGCGCTGGTGCCCTGCGCGCCGATCAGCGGGAACAGGTGCTTTGCATAGGACGTGCCAACGGACAGCGCCGTTACCGAGCCGAGCACCGCCAGCGCCGGCAACATCGGCGCGAATCGTGAAGTCTGCATGCGTCCAGTCTATTGCGTCGACGGCGAGCACTTGGCTCAATTACCGGCCCGTCCATGCAACTTCTGCTCACCATGGCCACTGCCCCCGTGCTGGACAGCTTCGACCGCGCCATCCTCACCCTGCTGCAGCGGGATAACACGCTGCCACAGCGGGAGATCGCCGAAGCCGTGCACCTGTCCACGCCGGCCGTGCAGCGGCGGGTCAGGCGTCTGCAGGACAGCGGTGTGATCGCGGCCAATGTGGCCGTGGTGGCGGCGGCGCGGATCGGCCGACCGCTGACCCTCATCGTCGAGGTGCGCATGGTCAGCGAGCAGCGTGATCGCGTGGCGCCGTTCAAGCAGCGCGTGCAGGACGACCCGGCGGTGCAGCAGTGCTATGCCATCACCGGTGACGGCGATTTCCTGCTGGTGCTTTCGGCCACCTCGATGGAGGAATACGACGCCATCAGCGAGCGGCTGTTCGGTGGCGACGACAACATCGAACGATTCCGCACCGCGGTGGCACTGTCCACGCTGAAGCGCAGTTTCGAAGTCCCCCTGGAATGAACCGGCCTCGACACCCACCGCGCCATACTGGCGCGGCATGAATCCTTCGCCCCGCACACCCTCCACGTCTTCCGCCCGCCTGCTGCGCCGTTGGCTGCTGCGTGCGTTCCTGCTGATCGTCACCGTCGTTGCCGCCCTGTCCGTCTGGAACAGCCGCTGGGCCGAAGCGCCGAAGATGCTGTGGTCATTGGCCCGGATGCCACCGGCCACCGAGCTGCCGGTACCGGTGGACGGCGTGCGGCCGGGCCAGATCGCCGATACCTTCGGCGCGCCGCGAGGGCGCGACCGCAGCCATGCCGGCATCGACATCTTCGCCGCGCGGGGTACCCCGGTCCGCAGCGCGACCCCGGGCGTGGTTGCCGAGGTGCGGGAAGGCGGCCTGGGCGGCCGTCAGGTCTGGGTGATCGGCCCCGGCCGCGAGCGCTACTACTACGCCCATCTGGAGAGCTGGGCCGCAGGCCTCGCCCGCGGCCAGGTCGTAGCCGCGGGCGATCTGCTCGGCCACGTCGGCGACAGCGGCAACGCCAAGGGCACCCCGCCGCACCTGCACTGGGGCATCTACGGCGCAGACGGCGCACGGGATCCTCTGCCACTGCTGCGCCGCTAAGCCGCCGGACGGCGGTCGTCCCACAGCAGCCGGACGATCCTGCCCGCGCGCCCCTGTTCATGATTTGTAAATAGGAATAGTTCGTATTAACATTCCTTTCGATTGCAGCGTCGCCAGGAAGGCGCGCCCGCCTTTCCCCTACCCTTAGCGCCTCGCCTCCTGGATGTCGGCCGAACGCGCATGCTCGTCCAGGAATCCCATGAACCGTCCTGCATTCCGTATCCCGCAGCCTCAGCGGCTGTCCGTTGCCGTGCTCGCCGCACTCTGCGCCATCGCCCCGACCGCCTTCGCAGAAACTGCCACCGATGCGACCACCCTCGACAAGGTGGTGGTCAAGGGCGAGCGCGCGGAGGGCTACTCGGTGCGCCGCACCTCGGCCGGTACCCGCTTCGACCTGACGCCGCGCGAGATTCCGCAGTCGGTCAGCATCATCAGCCATCAGCGCATCGAAGATCAGAACCTGGACGACATCATCGACGTGCTGGCCAACACTACCGGTGTGACCAGCACGCAATCGGACAGCGAGCGCACCGAGTTCTATGCGCGCGGCTTCTACATCGACAGTTACCAGTTCGATGGCCTGCCTACGCAGATGGTGCAGAACTGGAGCTACGGCGATTCCGGCCTGGACCTCGCCCTGTATGACCGCGTGGAGGTGGTGCGCGGCGCCACCGGCCTGCTCAGTGGCGCAGGCAACCCGTCCGCCTCGGTGAACCTGATCCGCAAGCATGCCGACAGCGCCGAGCTGGCCGGCAGCGTATCGGTGAACGTCGGCAGCTGGGGCCGTACCCGTACCACCGTGGACGTGGGCAGCGCGCTGAACACCAGCGGCACCGTGCGTGGCCGGGTGATCGGCAGCTACCTCGACACCGACGCGCAGATGGACCGCTACAACCAGCACAAGACGCTGGGCTACGCGGTGATCGACGCCGACCTGACTCCGGACACGCAGTTGAGCGTGGGCTACGACTACCAGCAGAAGCGCGCCAATGGTGCGACCTGGGGCGGCTTCCCGATGCTGTTCTCCGACGGCTCGGCCACCGGCTACGACGAATCGTTCAACGCCAGTCCGAACTGGACCTACTGGGACACCACCAGCAAGCGTGCGTTCGCCACCCTGCAGCACGCCTTCAGTAATGGCTGGAAGTTCAAGGTCGGTGCGACCCACGATGAGACCAAGGCCGACGACAAGCTGTTCTACCCGGCCTACAACGACTGGACCAGTGGTGCCTCGTTCTTCGACAGGACCACCGGCACCGGCATTTCGCCGTCGGCCGGCTTCTACAACACCGAGCGCAAGGTCAACGCGGTCGATGGCTATATCGACGGCCCGTTCCGGCTGTTCGGCCGCGAGCACCAGTTCATGGCCGGCCTGAGCTACAACAAGCGCGAGTACGCCAACTACGGCGACTACCAGATTGGCGGCCCCGGCCAGAGCTGGGACCCGTTCACCAGCTACCTTGGCTGGACCGGCGACATCTCCGAGCCGAACTGGAACCCGCTGGCGCTGGCCAGCGAAGGCACCATCACCCAGAAGGCCGGTTACATGGCCACGCGCCTGTCGCTGGCCGACCCGCTGAAGCTCATCGTCGGCGCACGCTACACCGACTGGAAGAGTGAAGGCGAAGGCGCGGACCGCTCGCACAAGGTCACCACGCCCTATGCCGGCCTGGTATTGGACATCAACGATACCTTCTCCACCTACGCCGCCTATACCGAGATCTTCCAGCCGCAGACACTGAAGGACCGCAACGGCAGCTACCTCGATCCGGTCGATGGCAAGAGCTACGAAGTGGGCGTCAAGGGCGCGTGGTTCGACAACCGCCTCAATGCTTCGCTGGCGGTGTTCCGCATCGAGCAGGACAACGTGGGCCAGGCCACCGGTGAGCCGGTGCAGGGCAGCCAGAACGAATTCGCCTACCGCGCCGCGCGCGGCACGGTCAGCCGCGGCTTCGAATTCGAACTGAACGGCGAGCTGGCCCCGGGCTGGAACGCGACCTTCGGTGCCTCGCGTTACGTGGCCAAGGATGCCAACGATGCCGACATCAACACCAACCTGCCGCAGACCGCGCTGAAGCTGTTCACCAGCTACACGCCGCAGTCGCTGCAGGCACTGACGGTCGGCGGTGGGGCGAACTGGCAGAACCGCATCTACTATGCGGTGCCGGCCTACGGCCGCATCGAGCAGAACGGCTATGCCCTGGTCAGCGCCTTCGTGCGCTACCGCATCTCGCCGGAGTTCAGCGTGCAGGCCAACCTCAACAACCTGCTGGACAAGCAGTACCTCTCGCAGATCAACGGCTACGGTGCGTACGGCGATGGCCGCAACGGCTCGCTGACGTTCACCTGGTCGTTCTGATCAGCTGCAGGGCGCAACCGCCCCGCTCCTGTAGCGCCGAGCATGGGCTCGGCGCTACACCCGCAAGGCAGCGCCGGAGTGTCCGGCGCTGCCCCCTCATCACATCAGAACCGCAGGTCCGCGCGCATGTACCAGTAGCGGCCACGCGGAATGTCATAGGTCGACGCGTCATAGCCGTTCAGCGAGCACGACAGGCAGATCGGCGGATCCTTGTCGAACACGTTGTTCAGGCCAGCGGTCAGCTGCAGTCCCTTCATCCAGTCGATCCTGTAACCCACCTGCAGATCATGGAAGGTGGTCGCCGAGAGCGTGTTGGTGCCCGCCACCTGGTTGCTGCACACCGGGAACGCCACGGCGTCGCCACAGTCTTCGGTCAACTCGGAGATGTGCCGCACCGTCCAGTTCGCGCTCCAGTTGTCCAGTGTCCAGCCGATGCTGGCGTTGCTGGTCCATTCCGGAATCGAGCTGTCGGCCACTTCCACGCCCGGCTTCTGTGGCTGCCGCTGGCCGGCCGCACCGGTGGCCTCGTAACGACCGACGAAGGTGTTCTTCCAGCCCAGCTTGAACTGGCCGATCGAGGTCTGCGGCAGGGTCCAGAACAGGTCCACGTCCCAGCCATCGGTCTTGATCGAGCCCAGGTTGGTCAGTCGGTTGTTGAAGCTACTGACCGCGCCGGTGCTGGCACGGGTGATGCCATCGCAGTACACCGGATCCAGCGTATCCACACACAGGTCCAGCTGGGTCTGCGCGTTGATCGCCTGGATCGCGCCATCGATGTTGTGGCGGTAGAACGTCACTTCCACGTCGAAGCGCTCCGACCAGGAGGTGTTGTTGCCGAACCACGGGCTCCAGACGAATCCGGCACTGAAGCTGCGTGAACGCTCCGGTTCCAGCTCGCGGTTGCCGCCGGTGGTCACCGAGATCTGCGAGTTGGCCTGCTGGAAGCCGGCCGGCACGCCCAGCGCGGCACAGTTGGCGGCGCTGCCACGCGGCGGCGTGCCGCCCAGGCCGATCGAGCACGGATCGAACAGCTGCAGGTCCGCGCGCGCGGCCGATCCGTACAGTTCGCCGATCGACGGCGCGCGGAAGCCTTCGGCATAGGTGGTGCGCAGCACGAAGTCATCGGTCACCTGCCAGCGCAGGCCGTACTTGGGCGTGAACTCACCACCGAAGGTGGAGTAATCCGAGTAGCGGCCTGCCAGACTCAGGTCGAGCTTCTTGCCCAGTGCCGAATCGGCGAAGATCGGCACGCTCAGTTCCAGGTAGGCTTCATTGACGTCGTACGAGCCGGAGGTCGGCTGCGACGGCACGCCGTTGTAGTGACCGATCACCGTCAACGGGTCGGGCTGGTACCAGCCTTCGTACTTGCGGTACTCGTAACCGGTGGCGAAGGACAGCGGGCCGGCCGGCAGGTTGAACAGATCGCTGGACAGATTGGCGGTGAACAGACTCAGCTCGTTCTGGCTGCGGTCGCGTACCACCGGCTGGATCCAGCGCAGCATGTCCGGGGTGATGGAACCGGCACCGCCGAAGATGTTCAGCGGCACGCAGCCCGGCGTCGCCGCACATGCGGCAGGATCGCCCAGCGCCAGGTTGACGTTGTAGATGTTGTAGCTGCCGTAGTTGGTCTGTTCGGCCTTGTTCTTGCTGTACATGCCGTTGACGTCCCAGAACCAGCTGCGGTCGGCCGCCTGGAAGTTGCCGACCAGGCCGGTGGCGAAGTACGTGGTGTTGACCTCCTGCTCGAACACGCGCGCGCCACCTTCCACCGGGCGGCGGCCGACCAGGCTCATGTTGCCGGACGACACCAGGTCGAAGCCGAACGGGTTGTAGGGATTGAGCGCCGAGATGGTGATGTTGTCGGCCAGCGGATTGCCGGTGGCGCCATCGGGGCCGAAGAACAGCGGCTCGGGGCCAGCCTGGTTGGTCGACTCGCGACGGTTGCCCAGTGCCTTGACGTACCACTGCACGTTGTCGGTGATGTCAAAGCGGAACTGACCGAAGAGGCCCTTCCGCTCCGACGGCGTCAGCACCATGTTGTACTCGGCGAAGTTGAAACGGTCAGCGCTGGTGAAGCAGTGGTAGTCGTCAGTGCGGTTGCAGCCGGCACTGCCGTCATAGCGTGGATTGCTCACGCCGGTGTTGGGCACGATGTTCTGCTGCGCGCCCGTGTTGGGGTCGACGAAGGCGAAGCGGCCCTGCGGAATGGCACCGCTGCCGAAGGCCAGGCCGGTACCGGGAATCGGGAAGCGCGACTGTTCACGGTCCTTCGCATACACCGGATCCTGCTTGGTCCAGCTGGCGCCGAGGAACAGACTGAAGCGATCACCGCTCTTGCCCCAGGCCAGGTCCACGCCCTTCTGCGTGCCGTCGCCCTTGCTGTATTCGCCGTAGTTCAGGGTCACCTGGCCGCCATCGAAATCACGGCGGGTGATGATGTTGACCACGCCGGCGATGGCATCGGAGCCGTACAGCGACGACGCGCCGTCTTCCAGCACTTCGATGCGCTCGACGATGGCCAGCGGAATGGTATTGAGATCGGTCGCGGCGCCGACACCCGACGCCGATGACTCATTGACCCAGCGGATGCCATCGACCAGCACCAGCACGCGCTTGGCCCCCAGGTGGCGCAGATCGACCTGCGCCGAACCCGCACCGACGCCGCTGCCATCCGGGGGGAAGCCGAAGTTGCCGGACGAATTGAACTTGGCATTGAGCGCCGAACCGGAGCCGGTGAGCTGCTGCAGCACTTCGCCGATCGAACTCAGGCCGGTGCGCTCGATGTCGCCGCGCGTCAGGGTCTGGATCGGAACCTGGCCCTCCACTTCAGCGCGCTTGATGCGGGTACCGGTGACCTCGACCGCGTCCAGGTTGGTGGTGGACTGTGCGGCGGCGCCCAGCGGTGCCAGGGCAGTCACGCACAGGGCGACGGCAACCGCCAGGGGGCGGTGGTGCAGGTGATTCATTCGCTCTCTCTCCAAAGGAATGTCGGGACATTGGCTGCCGTACGCCCCTCCTGCATGGCGGCAGCGTCTCCTTTGTAAACAAGTAGTCAAAATCACGGCGTGATGACCGACACCCTTTCACGCGGGCTTGACGCGATTGACGGGCAATCGCATCAGATAGCGACAGATTCTGTGCCGTGTCCCAGCCTTGGCGCGCTGACCACGCGCCTGTTGCGACAGCAGGTGCCGGCATCCGCGGAGTGCTCCAAAGCACTCTTGGTGGAGGGGCTGTCCATCGACAGCCCCTCATCCGCTGCTCAGCGCACGAACGCAATGCGCTCCATGCCGGTGGCCTCGGCCGCCGCCAGGATCCGTGCCATCCCTTCGTACTCGGCCGCCGGATCGGTCGCGATGCGCAGCTCCGGCAGGTTGCCGGCGTACTTACCCGCCTGCGCCTGCAGGCGCGACTGCAGATCGGCAATGGCCAGAGGCCGGCCGTTCCAGCTGAGCTGGTTGGCTGCATCCAGACGCAGTTCGATCGGCGGCGGCGGGTCCGGCCGGGCGACCACGCGATCGGTCGCCTGCGGCAACTGCACTGCGATCGGCCGGGCCACGATCGGTGCGGTCACGATGAAGATGATCAACAGCACCAGCATCACATCCACCAATGGCGTGACATTGATCTCCGCCAGCGGGCCATTCCTTCCTGCGCTACTGAACGCCATGTGCCGCTCCCTGCAGCCGGGCGGTTCGCCCGGCTCTGACGTTACGCCGGCATCCCGCCGTTGCGGCAGAGGCTGCATGCACCTGCATTCAGCCGCCGTTGCCTTTGTCTGGCGTGCACGCGATGCGAAACTGAATTCAGCCAGTGCCCGCTATGCTGGCGCCATGACCCGACGCTCTTCGACCGCCCTGTCCCTGCTCCCGCTGGCCTCCCTGCTGCTGATCGGCTGCGCCGGTGCCCAGTCCCTCGATGCCCAGAACGCGCAGCTCAAAGCCGCCATCGCCGCTGCCGAACGCGGCCAGTTCGATCCCGGCCAGGCCGCCGCGCTCAGCCGCCATCCGGCCTATGGCTGGCTGGAGTACGCCAATCTGCGGCGCAACATCGACACGGTCGACACCGCGCAGGCGCAGGCCTTCCTCAAGCGTTACGAGGGCCAGGCCGTGGCCACCACCTTCCGCAGCGTGTGGCTGCCTTCGGTGGCACGCCGGCAGGACTGGCCCACCCTGCTCGCCAACTGGGTGCCTACCGACAATCTCGGCCTGCGCTGTGCGCAGTTGACCGCCCGACAGGTGACCGGCGGCGTCGATCCGCAATGGATCAGCGACGCCCAGGAGCTGTGGCGCCGGAACGGCAAGTCACTGCCCGACGGCTGCGATGCGGTGTTCGCCGTGCTGCAGGCCCAGGGGGGCCTGAGCGACGCACTGCGCTGGGAGCGCATCGACGCGGCCGCCGACGCGCAGCAGCCGGCGGTGATGCGCAGCGCCGCGCGCGGACTTCCCGCTGCCGACCTGGCGCTGGCCAACACCTATGCTGCGTTCGTCGACAAGCCCAATGCCAGCGCACTGAACTGGCCGCGCAATGATCGCAGCCGGCGCATCGCCACCGATGGCCTGGTCAAGCTGGCCAAGGCCGATCCGGATGCCACCGAGCAGCAGCTGCCGCAGTACGCGCAGGCCCTGGGCCTGAGTGCCGAGCAGCAGGCCCAGGTGCGCTATCAGATCGCGCTGTGGACGGTTGCCTCCTACCTGCCTGATTCCGCGCGGCGCCTCAATGCAGTCCCCGACGCCGCTTACGACGAGCGCCTGCATGAATGGCGCGTGCGCGAAGCGATGTCGCGTGGCGACTGGCCGGCGACCCTGGCAGCAATCCGCAAGATGGGGCCGAAACAGCGCAACGATCCACGCTGGCGCTATTACGAAGGACGCATGCTGGAGAAGACCGGGCAGGCACAGCAGGCACAGTCGCTGTTCCGGGAGGCCGCGCGCACGCCCACCTTCCACGGCTTCCTCGCGGCCGACAAGCTGCAGCAGGGCTACACGCTGTGCCCGTGGAAACCCAACGACAGCGAACAGGCCAAGGCCGCAGTGGCTCGCGATCCTGCCATCCAGCGCGCAGTGGCGTTGTTCCAGATCGATCGCGCCGGCTGGGCGGTGGCCGAATGGAACAGCGCGCTGTCGCGCTTCGATGACACCCAGCGCCGACTGGCCGTGCGGGTGGCCCAGGACAACGGCTGGTTCGACCGCGCGGTGTTCTCCCTCGGCAAGCAGCCGCAGGAGCAGCGCCTGTATGACCTGCGCTTCCCGCTGCACCATGACGCCACGATCCGCCGCGAATCGGCGCGCAATGCCATCGACCCGGCCTGGGTCGCTGCGGAAATCCGCGCCGAAAGCATCTTCACTCCGCGCGCGCGCTCGCCTGCCAATGCGATGGGCCTGATGCAGGTGCTGCCGGCCACCGGTGCCGCCGTGGCAAAGTCCATCGGCCTGACCGGCTACGGCGGTGCCGACAGCCTCTACGACCCCGACACCAACATCGCCATCGGCACCGCCTACCTGCGCCAGCTGATGAACAAGTACGACGGCCTGCCCTATGTGACCATCGCCGCCTACAACGCCGGTCCGACGCCGACGGCACGCTGGCAGAGCCAGCGCCCCGGTTTCGATCCCGACCTGTGGATCGAGACGATCAGCTACAAGGAAACGCGCGAGTACGTCGCGCGCGTGCTGGCCTTCAGCGTGATCTACGACTGGCGCCTCAACGGTGACGCCCTGCCGCTGAGCGACCGCCTGATGGGACGCCTGGTCGACAAGCGCAAGCGCTTCAGCTGTCCGGCGGACGCGGGTCAGGGCGGCGACTGATTCGGCTCTGCGCGCCGGGCATGCGATCATCCCCGCCATGAAGATCTATCTTGTCGGCGGCGCCGTGCGCGACCGCCTGCTGCAGCGTCCCGCCGGCGACCGCGACTGGGTGGTGGTCGGTGCCACGCCCGCGCAGATGGAAGCGCAGGGCTTCAGCGCCGTGGGGCGGGACTTCCCGGTGTTCCTGCATCCGCAGACCGGTGAGGAATACGCCCTGGCCCGCACCGAGCGCAAATCCGGCCGCGGTTATCGCGGTTTCGTGGTCGATGCCGATCCGGCGGTAACGCTGGAAGAGGACCTGCAGCGCCGCGACTTCACCATCAATGCCATTGCCTGCGACGAAGACAGCGGTGCGCTGGTCGATCCTTACGGCGGCGTGCGTGACATCGAGCAGCGCGTGCTGCGCCACGTCGGTCCTGCCTTCGTTGAAGATCCATTGCGCGTGCTGCGCGCGGCCCGCTTCATGGCCCGCTTTGCCCCGCTGGGGTTCACCGTTGCCCCCGAAACCATGGCGCTGATGCGCGAGGTCGCTGCCAGCGGTGAGCTCGACGCGCTGGTACCAGAGCGCGTCTGGCAGGAACTACGAAGGGCGCTGGCAAGCGAACGGCCTTCGGCGTTCCTGCGCACCCTGCACGAGGCGCACGCACTGGGCCCGGTCCTGCCCGAGCTGGAAGCGCTGTATGGCGTTCCGCAGCGTGCCGAGTTCCACCCGGAAATCGACACCGGCCTGCACCAGGAGATGGTCAGCGACATGGCAGCGGCACTGGCCCCGGGCGATGACCTGGTCGGCTTCGCCGCGCTCACCCACGATCTCGGCAAGGGCCTCACCCCGCCAGAGGAATGGCCGCGCCACATCATGCACGAGCAGCGCGGCATCACGCCATTGAAGGCGCTGTGCGCCCGCTTGAAGGTCCCCGTCGAACACCAGCAGCTGGCAGAAGCGGTCTGCCGCGAGCACTTGAACGTGCACCGCATCGACGAGCTCCGCGATGCCACCGTGCTGGAACTGCTGGGTCGCTGCGACGCGTTGCGGCGGCCCGAACGCATCGCGCGCATCGCCCTGTGCTGCGAGGCCGACAAGCGCGGACGGCTTGGATTCGAGGACAGTGACTACCCGCAGGGCGAAACGCTCAAGCGCCTGCATCAGGCGGCGCTCTCGGTACAGGCACGGGATCTGGATACGACGCACCTGAAAGGCCCGGCGATTGGTGAAGCACTGGCCAGGGCGCGGGTGAAGGCGATTGCGGCGGCACGCTGACGCTGGAGTGGGGGCTGAGGTGCCTTGAAGCTGGTCCATGCCAGGCGTTTGGCTGGAAGACCCCACGCCGAGACTCACGCACTGCAATGCCGACTCTCTGTCGATGAAAACCTCAAAGTGATCGTCGAATCACTTCTCAGCGGCAAACCCGGTCCTTATGCGACACCACATGTGAGCGCATCCGGATCTACCACCGGCATCGGTGTGGTCAGTGCGCCATGCCCCGCGTGATCGCAGCAGCGCGCTGCTTCAACTGCGCCACGGCATCGGGAATCATCTCCATGCCCACGTCCAGGCCGGGGTTCAGCACCAGGCCGACACCGTCGCCGATTCCGGCCAGCAGCGCATGCACCGCGATCGGCATGGCATGCGCGAACTGCGGCAGCTGTTCGTGCCACAGGCCGGCACGCTCGGGGGCAGTGAACACCGCGAACATCGGCTCGCCACTCTCGCTGGTCAGCACCAGGGGCGAGATGCTCTCGTCCCATGCGCCGTCTTCGCCGATGGCCTTGTCCAGCAGCACGAACGCCGTCGAGGTCAGCAGCCCATCGAGGAACTGCGACGCGGTCAGCGTGCCATCCTGGGCCTGCAGCAGGCGCACCTCGAGGTCGTTGAGGGGTTCGAACGGGGTGTCGTGGTCCATGGTCGCTTCCGCTACGTGATTGCAGGAGAGACTTTAACAGGCCGGGCCCTCGAGCGATGAACCGGTGTCAGCGGACCCTTCCGCGGCTCGCTTTCCTGCGTGCAGATCAACGCCCCGAGCAGGCGGGCTGGGCCAGCAGCCAGTCCTGCGCGGCCTGCAGACCGGACGCTCCGGGGGCGGTGGGCTGATCCGGCTGCAGCTGGCGACCGTCACCCTGCCCCTGGCGGTCGGTCATGATATTGACGGTCAGCAGCAGCATGCTGCCATCCACCAGGGGCACGGGTTGATTGCCGGTGGAATAGCCTGCACTGGGCTGGCCGAAACTGCGGCTGCCGGGCTGGCCGCGGAAGGCCAGCGCCACGGCCTCGCCCGAACTGGCAGTACGGGGGCCGAACACCACCGCGACCGGTGCGGGACCGCCGCGCAGCGCATAGGCCGCCTGGCGCGAGCGAAGCCGCGAATTCGCGCCATCCAGGACCTCTCCGTCGCGTTGTCGCCACGGCCGTTGCCCTTCGGCGCTGCGGAAGCCGCCGAGCACGGCCCCTTCCTTATCCGGGGTGCCCTGCAACAACGGCAGCAGTCCCAGCAGCATGGGCCACATGTTGCCACCGCCATTGCCGGACAGATCCACCACCCAGCCGCACCGCGTGCCGTCATCCAAGGCCACGATGCGGTGCTGCAGCGCCAGCGCGTAGGTTCTGCGAGCGTCATACCGTGCCTGCTCGCCCGCCTGAGGATCGTCCAGGAACGGGCTCACCTGCAGTACACCGACGCGCGCATCTGCCTGCCACGGCATTGGCGACGCCGCATCCTGGCCGGCCTTCAAGCGTTGCGCACGCCCGGAACGCTGGCGTTGCAGGCTGGGGGGAATCCAGCGCCCATGGCCGCCCGTGCTGCGGGTAGCGGCGTCATCCAGCAACTGGCGCCGGCCAGCATCATCGGTTGCGGCGGCCAGCGTCGCGCGTACACCGGCCCAATCGACACGGTCGCGATACAGCGCGCGCGCCTCCAGCAGCTGCAGCATCTGCACCTGCGCCTCCGGTGAGGGCAGTTCAACCGCGGATGCCGAGGCCGTTGCGGCCATCGTCTGCGCAGCCCACAGCACGACCACCGTCGCACCCGCGCGCCGCACTCCGTTGCAGATCTGCATACGACGTTCCTTGCCGTTGAGTCAGGCGCCCAGCATAGCGGGTTGATGATCGGCACGGCCATCGCGCAGGTTGTCGTATCTGACCTAGCTGGCAGCGCAGGCATTGCGCGATGCCGACACGGCGCTCCCGTCACGCGACAGATGGGCGATACGGACACACACATTGCAACTTTGCCCATGTCATCGCGCTGTGGACCGCGCGACGGTGGCATCTGCCAGCGCCCCTGTGCTGGCCGGGATTGGCGTCCCGAATGAAGCTTTTCAACGGCGGGCTTGCGACAACATCGCGGGCCCGAATAGTGCACCCTCCGTCGTTCTGCGGCGGGTGGTGCGTGGGGATCTCCGGATCCGCCGGCTTTTTCTCCGTTGAAAAGCTTCACCGGCACGCCAACCCGCACCGCCCGCCACCTTGCGTCCTGCAGGTGGACTTGCCTGTGAGGTTGCTGCCGTGAACCTGCCCCATCCCACCCATACCCGCCTGCACGCGCTGCTGGGCGACGCCCTGCTTGGGCTGCGGCTGCCCGCCGCTGCCGCCGACATCCTGGAAGATGCGCTGGCCGCAGTCCACGAGAACGTGCCGCAGCCTGCATTCTTCGCCCGGTTACGCAGCATCGCGCGCGGCGACGGTGCCAACGGCCAACCTTGGCCCGAAACGCGGATCACGGAAGCGAGGGCGCGTGATCTGGCCGGCGCTACGCGCTGCCTGGCCGCAGTGTCTTCCTGCGCAGGACTGCTGCTGGCCGCGCAGGCGGCGCGGGAGATGGACGATGCCCGAGCGCACTGCCCGCCGCAGGTGGAAGAAGGGCTGCTGCACGCGGTACAGGTGCTGGCCGATCACGCGGGGGCGCTGGTGGAGCCCGCAGCGGCAGTCCCCGGCGAGCAATGAGCCGAGCTGGCCCTGCTCCACCGCAGGTGCGTCCATACCCCGGCGCTGTCATATCTTGAGATAGATCCTGCGCCGGTCCAGCCACCACGCGACGCCCCACCACAGGGTGACGAAGGCCAGGGCCTGCAGCATCGACGCCAGCTCCTGCGCACCCGGCATCGCCGCCGCCAGCTGCTGCCAGACCCAGCCCCAGGCGCCGGTTGCCAACAATGCCACCGACATCACCGAGGCCCCCAGGTACGCGGTGATCGCGTTGACCCCAAAACGACGGCCCCACGCGGGCCAGCCCTTCTGGTCGATCAGCACATGCGCCAGCCACAAGGCCAGCGCCGCAAGACCTCCGGTCCACAGCACGTAGCTGGGCGTCCACAGCTGCTTGTTCAACGGCAGCACAATGGCAAGCAGCAGGCCGAGCACTGCCGTTGCGGCGCCCAATCCTGCCAGCGCCACGGCGCGACCGCTGCGCAGCAGTGCGCCGGCCAGCAGGCCCAGGGTGGTGCTGGCCAGCGCGCCCAGCGTGCTCAGCAGCCCTTCCGGGTCATGGCCAAGCCCGGTATCGGCGTGCCACTGGTAGATCCACGGGGCGAACAGCGCGGTATCCAGACGGCTGGCCGGGTTGGTCCATGGCGCCAGATCACCGAGGCCGAGCAGCAGCACGGTATAGCCCACCAGCAGCCCGACAAGCACCCCGGCCTGCACGTGCAGCCGCGCATACACCGCCAGCAGGCCAACCAGCGCCGCACACACCGCGATGCGTTGCAGCACGCCCCAGATGCGGAAGTGATGCGTATCCAGCGCCCACCAGATCAGCAGATGCAACAACGCCCCGGCTACCAGGATGCGCAACGCGCGCTCCAGCACGCCACGCGCCAGTGTGGGTCGCTTCGAAGCATCGAGCGCGCGCGGTGCCACGCTGAAGGCCATCGACACGCCCACCAGAAACAGGAAGAACGGGAACACCAGATCGGTGGGCGTGCAGCCATGCCAGTCCGAATGACGTAGCGGTGCGAACACCGCACTCCAGTCGCCCGGGTTGTTGACCAGCAGCATCGCCGCCACGGTGATGCCGCGCAGGGCGTCGATCGAGCCCAGGCGCGCTGACGGCGCAGCACTCATCAGGCGGCCTCGTACTGTCCGGCAATCCAGGTGCCCCGCACCTGCAGGGCATCGTCCAGCAGCACCAGGTCGGCCTGGTAACCCTCGGCGATGTGGCCCAGCCGGTCGTCCACATTGAGGAACTGCGCCGGATAGGTCGAGGCCATGCGCGCCGCTTCGGCAAGCGGCTGGCCGAGCAGGTGCACGGTGTTGCGCACGGCCGTGGCCATGTCCAGTGCCGAGCCGGCCAGCGCGCCAGCTGCGTTGCGCACCACCCCATCGACGGCAGTGATGGTCTCGCCATACAGCACATAGCTGGGATCATCGGCGCCGACCGGCGGCATCGCATCGGTCACCAGCAGCAGGCGGCCGCGTGGCTTGGCCGCCAGCGCTACCCGCAGGCTGGCCGGATGCACGTGCACGCCGTCGACGATGATGCCGATCCAGCTGTCGCGATCTTCCAGCGCGGCACCCACCGCGCCCGGCTCCCGGCCCTGCAGCGGCGACATCGCGTTGTACAGATGGGTGAAGCCGCGCACGCCGGCATCCAGGCCGGCGCGGATCTCTTCGTACGTTCCAGCGGTATGTCCAGCCGCGACGATCACCCCGCGCTCCACCAGCGCGCGGATCGACTCCAGCGGTACCCGTTCCGGCGCAAGGGTGAGCAGGGTCACGCCGTTGTCCAGCGAGGCGGCCAGCGCGATCTCCTCCGCATCGGGCACGCGGAACTTGCTGGCGTCGTGGGTGCCCTTCCGTGCCGGGGCGATGTACGGCCCTTCCAGATGGATGCCGATGACGCCCGGTACGCCTTGAGCGATGGCTTCGCGCAAGGCGGCGATCGCCTCGCGCATCACCGCCACGTCATCACTGATCAGCGTCGGCAGCATCGCGGTGGTGCCGAAATGGCGGTGCGCCTGCGCGATGGTGCGCAGGGCCGCCACGTCCGGCGTGTTGTTGAACAGCGCGCCGCCACCGCCATTGACCTGCACGTCGATGAAACCCGGCAGCAGCCAGCCGCCGCCGAGATCGACCTGCTCGGCCGCCTGGCCCACCTGCGGCGCGGCGTCGGGGAGCAGCGCGCTGATCTTCCCGTCCTCGATGAGCACTGCCAGGTCATCGCGGAAATCATCCCCGACCAGGATGCGGGCATTGCGCAGCACGGTTGCCATCACACGGTCTCCGTGACCTTGTTCAGATGCGGCGGCAGGTCCGGGTTGAACCCGCGGCGCAGCGCCAGCGCATTGATCGCACGGTAGAAACTCTGCACGGTGAGCAGCGGAGCGCACAACGGATGCGGCGCGGCAGCCACCGGCAGGTTGCCTGCGGCGCCGGCCATCCATACCTGCGCACCACGCGCTGAGAACTCCTCCACCACGGCACGTGTGCCCGCGCCGGTCTCATCGGGCTGGGCGAAAGCCAGCACCGGGAAGCCGCGGCCGACCAGCGCCATCGGGCCATGCTTGACCTCGGCCGAGCTGTAGGCCTCGGCATGCAGACTGCAGGTTTCCTTGAACTTCAGCGCCGCTTCCTGCGCCGCGCCAAGCCCAAGCCCACGCCCGAGCACGAACAGGTTGGTGGCGTCCACCAGGCCATCGGCCAGCGCCGTCCAATCGCACTGCCATGCCTCGCGCAATGCATCCGGCAGCAGGTCCAGCGCAGCGCGCAGGCCACTGTCCTGCTTCCAGTACGTGGCCAGCTGCAGCAGTGCCGCAAGCGACGCCAGGTAGCTCTTGGTCGCGGCCACACTCTTCTCCGGGCCCGCATGCAGCGGAATCACCGTGTCGGCCAGCTGCGCCAACGGCGAATCCTCGACATTGACCAGTGCGATCACGCGCGCGCCGGCGGCCTTGGCCGCTTCGGCATTGCGCAGCAGATCCGGACTCTTGCCCGACTGCGAGATGACGATGAACAGTGCACCGCGCAGCTGCAGCGGCGCGGCATACACCGAGCCCACAGACGGCGAGGCGGAGGCGACCACCAGGCCCAGCTGGGTTTCCAGCAGGTACTTGCCGTAGGTGGCGGCATGATCGGAGCTGCCGCGCGCGCAGGTGACCACGAACGGGGGTGGCGCGGCGCGCAGGCTGGCAGCCAGCGTCTCCATCGTGGCGTGGTTGCGCGAGAACTGGCGGGCGACGACGTCGGCCGCTTCAGCGGCTTCGGCGAACATCAGGGTGGAGGTGGGGTCGGACAGCGACATGGCGGGCTCAGGCAGGATCGGAAGGGAGTGGGCGGGCGCCGGCGGGACGCATCGGCGCAGTCGACCCGCGCACTACCAGCTGCGGCACGAAGCCCTGGTTGTGCAGCGGTGCAGGCGCGTCGTCATAGGCATCGCTGCGCAGCTGCGCGATCAGCAGGCGCGCGGCGTGGCGTGCGATGTCCTCGGTGGCCTGCTTGGCGGTGGTCAACGGCGGCCAGGACTGGCGCGAGAACGGGCTGTCCTCGAAGCCGGCAATGGACAGGTCGTAGGGCACGTTCATCCCCGCCGATTTGGCAGCGGCCAGCACGCCCGCAGCGATTTCATCGTTGGAACCGAAGATGGCGGTGGGCGGTTCGCGCAGCGCCAGCAGGCGGCGCGCGCCCCGGAAACCGTCGTCGAAGGTGTAGTCGCCCTGCACCACAAGATGCTTGTCCACGGTCATGCCGTAGTCCTTCAGCGCCGCTTCGTAGCCGGCATAGCGTTCGCCGGAAGAGCGGTGCGAGCTGCCACCCCACAGGAAGCCGATGCGCTGATGGCCCAGCTGGATCAGATGCTCGGTGATCTCGTAGGCCGCTTCGCGGTCGTCGACGAACACGCAGGCTCCGTCCGCCGGGTCCTCGGTCGCCGCGATGATGCGCACCAGCTTGATGCCGCGTGCGGTCAGCGCCTGCACCAGATCTCGGCGCTCGGACATCGGTGCGGTCAGCACCAGGCCGGCCAGGCGCGAGCGCTGTACCCAGTCGGCCAGTTCATCGGCCAACAGGGGCGAGCTCGAGTCGCAGGGGTGGATCTGCAGGCCGAAGCCGGTCTCCCGGCACGCGGCCAGCACGCCGTTCTGCACGCCGATGATGTGGTACGGGTTGGGGTTGTCGTAGACCAGCCCGATCACGAAAGTGGTCCCGCTGCGCAGGTTGCGCGCGGACGGATCGGGCTCGTAGTCGAGCTCGGCGATCGCCCGCAGCACCCGCGCACGGGTGGCCTGCATCACGGAGGGCTCGTTGTTGATCACCCGCGAGACGGTCTTCAGAGAGACCTTGGCCTTCTCCGCGACGTCCTTGATGGTCGCTCTGCGCATGGGTTTTCCCTGGGGTTGGCTGCCGTCCATCATCGCCTATCAGCGCTCCTGCGGCAGGCCGGCGCGGTGGCCGATGACCGAGTAGAACAGGATGTACAGGTAGCACGGCACCATCAGCAGCACGAACACCAGCTGGAAATCGATGTGCTGCTTGAGCACGGCGAACAACTGCGGAATGATCGCGCCACCGGCGATACCCATCACCAGCAGCGCCGAGCCGGTCTCGGTGAAACGGCCCAGGCCACGGATCGCCAGCGGGAAGATGGCCGGCCACATCATTGCGTTGGCAAAGCCCAGCAGGGCCACGAAGGCCACCGAAACGTAGCCGTGGGTGGCCCAAGCACCGAGGCAGAACACCACGCCCAGTACCGCCGAAACGGTCAGGTAGCGCGACTGCGAAACCACCCGGGGAATCAGCAGCAGGCCCACCACGTAGCCAGCCAGCATCGCCGCCAGGGTCAACGAGGTGAACATCTTGGTCTGGTCCAGCGGCAGGTCGAAGCCGTGGCCATAGGTACCGATGGCATCACCGGCCATCACTTCCACGCCGACATACACGAACAGGCAGAGCACGCCCAGCCACAGGTGCGGGAACTGGAAGATGCTGCTGCGCTCGGCTGCGCCGGCGGCCATCGGGGTGGCGTTGGCCTCGGAGGACTTGATCTCCGGCAGCGGCGAGAACAGTACGGCGACGGCCAGCAGCACCAGCAGGCCGGCCATCGCCAGGTACGGTGCATGGATCTTGGCGGCGAACTCATTGAGCAGGGCCACCTTGGTGACCGCGTCGGCCGCCTGCACCTGCTTGTCCAGGTCACCGATGCCATGCAGCACCAGGGTGCCGATCAGCACCGGCGCCAGCATGCCGGCGATCTTGTTGCAGATGCCCATCAGCGCGATGCGACGCGCTGCGGTCTCGATCGGGCCGAGGATGGAGATGTAAGGATTGATCGCCGTCTGCAGCAGGGCCAGGCCGCTGCCGATCACGAACAGCCCGCCCAGCGCGCCGGGGTACCAGCGCTGCGTCGCGAATTCACCGAAGAGTGCCGCGCCGCCGGCCATCACCAGCAGGCTCAGGCTGAGGCCCTTCTTCATGCCGGTGCGGCGCAGGATCCACGACGACGGCAGGGCCAGGAAGAAATAGGACAGGTAGAACACCATCAGCACCAGGAAGGCGCCGACCTCGCTGAGCTCGAAGGCCAGCTTGACGAAGGTGATCAGCGGGCCGTTGAGCCAGGTGAAGAAGCCGATCAGGAAGAACAGGACGCCGACGATGGCGATGGAGGTGGCCACGTTCGGGCGCGCGCTTGCAGCGGGGACGGCGGACATCAGGAGGGCTCCTGCGGCGACGGTCGCAGAACGCGGCGTCGGAGAGTGGCTGGGAACAACGTTGTCACATTCTTTCGATGGACAACGGCGGTTTGTCAACTTCCCTGCGCGGGGCAGCGCAGGCCATGCTGCATCGCGCAACCGCCGCGTGCGGTCGCGTGCTGAATGCGCTGGAGCCGTTGAGCCCCGTGCAGCAAGGGCTCCGGCGTGAAGGCGCTGTTCACGCCATGGAAACGTTTACCGCACGCCCCATTCGTTGCGCCGCAGCAACGAAAGTGTCACGAACTCGTTGACATCGTTGTCAGCGGGGTTACAGACTCCGCCCAACAGCCGGCCTCACCCTCGGATCCGGCCCCCTCTTCAGCAGGAGCCCGCGTGACCGCCAGCCATCCCGCCCCGGCCCATGTCCTGTCCCGCGTCGCGCCCTCGTTCCTGGCCGCCGACGTCGGCGGCACCCATGTGCGTGTCGCCCGGGTCCAGGCCAGCGGCGATGCCGCCCATCCGGTGCAGGTGCTGGAATACCGCAAGTATCGCAATGCCGACCACGCCGGCCTGAGTGCGATCCTGTCCGACTTCCTGGGCGACGGCCCGCGCCCGGCGCATTGCGTGGTGGCCACGGCCGGTTATGCGCGCGAAGACGGGACGGTCATCACTGCCAACGTGCCCTGGCCGCTGTCCGCGCGGCAGATCGAGGCCGACGTCGGCGTACAGCAGGTCCACATCGTCAACGACTTCGAAGCGGTGGCCTATGCCGCGGCACAGGTCGACGCCAGCGGCGTCCTGCACCTGTGTGGGCCGGAAAGCGCCCCGCGCGGACCGACCCTGGTGGTCGGTCCGGGTACGGGCCTGGGTGCGGCACTGTGGATCCCGACCGCCCATGGCCCGGTCGTGCTGGCTACCGAAGCCGGGCAACCTACGCTGGCCGCCAGCACCGAACTGGAAATGGCCATCGTCCGCCACATGCAGCGCGAGCGCGCTCACGTGTCGATCGAGCACGCAATCTCCGGCCCCGGCCTGATGAACCTGTACCGCGCGGTGTGCGCCCTGCAGGGACAGCAGCCCACCCTGGCCAGTCCGGACGCGGTCACCGCCGCGGCGATGGCCGGCACTGATGCGCACGCACGCAAGGCGCTGGATGTGTTCTGCGGCCTGCTCGGCAGCACCATCGGCGACATGGCCCTGTTCTACGGCGCCCATGGGGGCGTCTATCTGGCCGGCGGCATCCTGCCGCAGATCCGCGAGTACCTGCGCACCAGCACCTTCGTCGAGCGCTACCTGCAGAAGGGGCCGATGGGCGAAGCACTGGCACGCATCCCGGTGAAGGTGGTCGAGCACGGCCAGCTGGGCGTGGTCGGTGCTGCCAGCTGGTACCTGCAGCAGTCGGCCGCCTGACACCGCAACAGGCTTCAACGCAATCGCAGCACGCAGTACGTGGCACGCCAATGCACGGGACATCGCCGCCGCCCCGCGCACGTCAACGCAACCGCAACCGAACACCGCCGCCGGCACCCAATCGAGTGATGAGGAGAGACATCATGAACACCCGCAAGACCCTGCTTTCGGCCGCCATCGTCAGCTGCCTCGCTTTCAGCGCACATGCCCAGCAGGCTGCGCCGACCGCAACCGACCTGGACACCGTGACCGTCACCGGCATCCGTGGCTCGATGGAGAAGTCGCTGGATACCAAGCGCGAAGCCAACGCGCGCGTGGAAGTGGTGACCGCCGAAGACGTCGGCAAGCTGCCGGCGCACAATGTGGCCGACACCCTGCAGCGCCTGCCCGGCGTCAACATCAGTTCGTCCAGCGCCGACGAAGGCGGCTTCGATGAAGCCGACCGCGTCAGCCTGCGTGGCACCAGCCCGAGCCTGACCCAGACCCTGATCAACGGCCACACCGTCGGCTCGGCCGACTGGTTCGTGCTCAGCCAGGGCAACAACGTCGGCCGCAGCGTCAGCTACTCGCTGCTGCCTTCCGAGCTGGTGAGCTCGGTGGAAGTGAACAAGTCCTCGCAGGCCAAGCTGCAGGATGGCGGCACCACCGGTACCGTCAACATCATCACGCGCAAGCCGCTGGAGTTCGCCAAGCCCTTCAGTGCGGAAGCCTCGGTAGGTGCGGTCCGTTCGGACCAGGCCAAGTCGACCGACCCGCAGTACTCGGCGCTGTTCAACTACAAGAATGACGCCAACAACTTCGGCGTGATGCTGCAGGCCTTCTACCAGAAGCGCGAGCTCCGCCGCGAGGCGCAGGAAATCCCGGGCGGTTTCACCCGGATCGGCGCCGATGATCCGGTGGCCCTCACCAATCCGGACCTGATCGGCGTGGCCGTCCCCGGCCTGCTGGGTTCGACCCTGTTCGAACAGACCCGCGAACGCAAGGGCGGGCTGGTGACCATCCAGTTCAAGCCGACCGATACGCTGAACCTGTCGCTTAGCGGCTTCTCCTCCAAGCTGGAAGCCAACAACTACAACCGCAATTTCATGCTGTGGGGCGGCAACTTCGCCAAGTCGCAGGCGCCGAACCCGGGCTACACCGTGACCGACGGCGTGCTGAGCAATGCCACCTACGCGGGCGTCCCGGGCACCAACTACGGTGTCTACGACATGATCTACCGTGAAGCCACGGCCAAGACCAACTACGTCACGTTCGACGCCGACTGGCAGATCAACGACACCCTGGACATGAAGTTCCAGGCCGGTACCACCAAGGGCACCGGTGAAACCCCGCGCCAGTTCATTGCTGAAGTCACGCTCGGCCAGGGCGGCGGTGCCAGCTGGGCAACGCACGGCGCCGGTTCGCCGGTGGACTGGAACATCGGCGGCGACATCAGCCCCAGCGGCGTCACCAGTTTCGGCACGTGGGGCAACCAGCTGGTCCGCGCCGAAGACAAGGAAGACTGGGCCACGCTGGACTTCAGCCAGTATTTCGGCACCGGCGTGCTGAACTCCGTGGACTTCGGCGTGCGCTTCGCCGACCACGAACGCGAAGCGCTCTCGCCGGAAGGTGCGACCCCGGGTGACATCTGGTCCGCACTGCAGGGCAGCGCCACCGCCAACTATCCCAGCGGCTTCGCCGGTGATGTCGGCGGCACCTTCCCGCGCAACATCTGGTACTACACGCCGGATGCACTGAAGAACGCGATCATCAACAACTCCACCTGGCTGGCCGGCAACGATGGCCCCACCGGCCGCCACAACTACGGTGCCGAGTGGAAGGTGAAGGAGAAGAACTTCGCCGGCTACGTGCAGGCCAACTTCAGCGGCGACTGGTGGAGCGGCAACGTCGGCCTGCGCTACGTCAACATCAAGCAGGACATCGACACCTACAACGCGGTCAGCAATGCCGCCGATGCCGATGTGAGCAGCCTGTTCGGCATGTGGGAGCGCACCGCCTTCCAGAACAAGCGCAACCGCGTCCTGCCCAGCGCCAACATCAAGTTCGACCTGGACGACAGGCTGGTGCTGCGCGTGGCCGCGTCGCAGACCCAGACCCTGCCGGATTATTCGGCCCTGGGCGCTTCGTCGTGGGGTTCGGACCTGAACAAGACCGGCGGCGGTGGCAACCCGAACCTGAAGCCGACCCTGTCCACGAACTTCGACGCCAACCTGGAGTGGTACTTCATGCCGCGCGGCCTGCTGTCGGTCGGTGCGTACCACATGGACATGAAGGACTACATCGCCTTCGACGTGGTCTCGCGCCAGCTGTACAGCGAACTGACCAACCAGCTCGAGACCTACCAGATCTCCACCCCGATCAATGCCGACGGCAAGGTCACCGGCGTGGAAGTGGCCTATGAGCAGCCGATCGGCGAGTACTTCGGCATCAACGCCAACTACACCTACGCCAACGGCACCACGGCCCACACCTGGTCCGACGGTTCGCACAACCTGCTGGGTACCTCGAAGAACACCTACAACGTGGGGGCCTACTTCGAGAACGAGCGTTTCGGAGCACGCGTCAGCTACACGCACCGCTCGTCGTTCCTGATCAGCCTGTCGGGCACCAACCCGTACTACCAGGATGATTTCGGCACGCTGTCGGCCTCGTTGAGCTACAAGGCCACCGACTGGCTGAGCATCAGCCTGGATGCGCTGAACCTCAACAACCCGACCTACAAGTACTACCAGACCGCGGCCATTCCGACGTCGTTCTACAGCAACGGCCGCCAGTACTACCTCAACTTCCGCTTCAAGTACTGATCCATCGGCCGCGTCATCGCCGAGTCGTGCACGCACGCCGGGCCTGGGTCATTCCGGGCCCGGCGTTTTTCATGTATAGCGTTCATCGCACCGTTCCAAGGAGTCGTTCCGATGGTCAAGCCCTTCCACGCCAGGATGCACGGCGCACTGCTGCTGGGCAGCCTGTTTGCCCTGCTGCCGGCCCTGCCGGCCTTCGCCGCCGATCCGGTGCCCGCCGCTGAAGCTCCTGGCCCGCAGCTGCGCGCCAACAGCCTGATGCTGATTCCTGCCCCCGCCAGCGTGCAGCCCGGCCAGGGCAGTGGCATCACTGTGTCCGCCACGACCGCGCTGTACGCAGACGGCGAGGCCGCACAGCGGGTCGCCACCCAATTCGCCGACCTGCTGGCGCGCAGCGGCGGCCCGCGCCTGGCGCTGGCTACCGGCAAGGCTGCGGCCAAGGCCGGCGGCATCCGCTTCCAGATCATTCCCACCTTCCGCGACAGCGGCGAGAGCTACACGCTGGACAGCACCGCGCAGGGCGTGCTGGTGCAGGCCGGCAACGAGACCGGCCTGTTCTACGGCGCCACCACGCTGGCCCAGCTGGCCACCGGCGGCAGCCAGGGCGCGCTGCCGGCCGTGCAGATCCAGGATGCGCCGCGTTTCCCCTGGCGGGGCTTCATGCTCGACTCGGCAAGGCATTTCCAGAGCTTGGACGAGATCAAGCGCGTGCTTGATGCGATGTCCGCGCACAAGCTCAACACCTTCCATTGGCACCTGACCGATGACCAGGGCTGGCGCATGGAGATCAAGCGCTACCCGAAGCTGACCGAGGTCGGCAGCTGCCGCCTGCCGGCCGGCGATGGCGGCATCGATCCGGTGACCAGACAGGAGTACCCGTATTGCGGTTTCTACACGCAGGAGCAGATCCGTGAAGTGATTTCCTATGCAGCCAAGCTGCATATCCAGGTGATTCCGGAAATCGACGTGCCGGGCCATGCCACGGCCGCGATCGCCGCCTATCCGGAGCTGGGCTCGATCAGCACGCCGCTGAAGCCGATCAGCGAATGGGGCGTGTTCCCCAACCTCTTCAACGTGGAAGACAGCACCGTGACCTTCCTCGAGAACGTGCTGGAGGAGGTGATCGCACTGTTCCCGGCGAAGTACGTGCACGTGGGTGGCGACGAGGCCGTAAAGGACCAGTGGGAGGCGTCCGCGCAGATTCAGCAGCGCATGCGCGAGCTGGGCATCAAGGATGAGATGGCCATGCAGAGCCACATCATCAAGCGCCTGGAGACATTCCTGGAGGAACACGACCGGCGCCTGATCGGCTGGGACGAAATTCTCGAGGGCGGGCTGCCCCCCCAGGCTACGGTGATGTCCTGGCGCGGTACCGAAGGCGGCCTGGCCGCTGCCAGCGCCGGCCATGACGTGATCATGTCGCCGGTCGGCTACCTGTACCTGGACTACCTGCAGACCGCCTCGCCCCATGAACCGCCGGGCCGCCCCACGCAGGTCAACCTCGGCAAGCTCTACAACTTCGAGCCGGTGCCGGACGAACTGCCCGCCGACAAGCGCGGACACATCCTCGGCCTGCAGGCCAACATGTTCACCGAGCACACCCGCAGCTATGCGCGGCTGCAGCACAACCTGTTCCCACGCCTGGCGGCGGTGGCCGAGACCGGCTGGAGCCCGCCCGGGAAGCGTGACTTCCGCGACTTCCTGGCACGCCTGCCGTCACAGCTGCAGCGCTACCGCGCATGGGGACTCGCCTATGCACAGACGCCGTTCGAAGTGGGCGTGGCGTACCACGATGATCGCGCCGCAGGCACGGTGACGGTGTCGCTGGCCAACCCGCTGGGCTACGAGGTGCGCTACAGCACCGATGGCCAGCCGGTGACCGCGCAGTCGCCGCTGTACCAGCAGCCGCTGACCGCGAAGGTGCCCGCCACGGTACAGGCCGCAGCGTTCTACCAGGGCCGTATGCTGGCCGCAGAGCCCACCGTAGCCGCGTTCACTCCGCAATCGCTGCTCGCCCGCCGCAGCGACGAACTGCTCAGCTGCGTTGGCAACAAGGGCCTGGTACTGCGCCTGGAAGACGATGGCCCGCGCGAGGGCGCACGCGCGGTCTTCAACGTGGACATCTTCCAGCCCTGCTGGCGCTGGCCACAGGCGCAGCTGGACGGCATCGGCAGCGTGGAGGTGCGCGCCGGTCGCATCCCCTACTACTTCCAGCTGGCGCATGACGAGCCGAACCGTCGCTTCGAGAAGGCCAGGCGCGCGCACGGCGAGATGCTGATCCGCCGGGGCAGCTGCACGGGCAAGGTGCTGGCCGAAGTCCCGCTGCCGGCCACGCCCGATGCCGATGGCTTCGTGAGCCTGCGTGCGACGCTGCCGAAGGGCACGCATGGCACCGACGACCTGTGCATCAACTTCACCGGTGATACCCGCCCGGCGATGTGGGTGCTGGACGAAGTGACGCTGCAGAAGTAACCGGAAGGCTGTGGAGCCGGGCCATGCCCGGTTCCACTTCAACCAGGGAAGGCGTGTCAGCCCCGCCAGCGCAGCAGGAGGTCGCGCAGCGGGGTCAGCGCGAGGCCCAATCCGGCAAGAACGCCAACCGTGTTGGCGAGGGCGTCCATCGGGTCGGCCATTCGGTCGCGTGTCAGCGCCCCCTGCGCGAACTCGATCCCGATTCCCATCAGCACCAGGCCCAGCCCGACCCACAGCAGCGGACGTCCTTGCCGGAACAGCTGCACGGCACTGCCGGACAGAATGAAGTACGCCAGGAAATGCTCGACCTTGTCGCCGTTCTCCGGCACGGGAATCGGTGGCGGCGGAATCAGGCAGACCACGATCACGAACAGCACGGCCAGCACCCACAGCGCAGTCCATAGCCGCGGCCGCCGCAGCGGCTTGATCATGCGCGCCGTCGCGCTCACAGGCGCCAGCTCAGATCGCCCAGCGCGAACGCCGGCTCGAAGTCGATTCCACGCTGCAGGCCGATCGCCTGGAAGCGCTCGCCCATGCCGGTAGGCAGGGTCAGCTTCTTCACCTGGTCGCGCAGCTGGATGCGCCCCACCTCATCGGTACGCTCCTCGGCCAGGCTCAGCACCTGGTCCAGGCCATTGCCGATCAGGAAGCTGGCCTGGCTGCAGTACCCCGCCAGCTCGAAGCCACCGTGCAGGCCCGCTTCGGCCATCGCGGTGAAGTCCACCGAGGCCGTGATGTCCTGCAGGCCCGGCCAGCGATGCACGTCGTTATGCACGTGGTGGCGGTAGAAGGCGCGCACCGTGCCGTCGTCGCGATCGTGCTGGTAGAACTCGCTGCGGCTGTAACCGTAGTCGATGAACAGCATCGCGCCGCGTTGCAGGCCACCCGCCACTGCCTGCAACCAGTACGGCAGCTGCGGCAGCACCTCCGAGCGGTATCCGTCGGCGAAGGGCCTTTCGAGATAGCGTTCGATGTGCCGCACGGCGCCGTTGAGCAGAATATCGGCCGGCTGCGCGCCACGGATGAAGTTGCCCTCCGCGTCCAGTTCCACGGTCTCCTCGTAGACCTCGCCGTCCCTGATCAGGAAGCGCGGGGTCGGAAGTGCGTCGATCACCTCGTTGGCGAACACCACACCTTCCCAGTCCTCTTCGAACGGACGGTCGATCCAGTCCACGCGCGTGGCCAGCTCTGCCGGCAGCGCCTGTTGCAGGCGCTGCTGCTGGCGCTGGCGCAGGTCGGCACTGGGTTCAAGGATGGCGTAACGCGAAGGCACCGCATCCAGCTCGGCCAGCCGCAGCAGCACGGCTTCGGCGAAGGCACCGGTGCCGCCGCCCAGTTCCAGCATCCGCGACTGCGCACCGAGCTGGGCGAACACCGGCGCCAGCGCATTGGCCACGCTGCCGGCGAACAGGCCGCCCAGCTCGGGCGCGGTGGTGAAGTCACCACCGCCACCGAACTTGCTGGCACCGGCGCTGTAATAGCCCCACCCGGGTGCGTACAGGCACAGTTCCATGAAGCGGGAAAACGGCATCGCGCCCCCCTGGGCGAGGATTTCAGCACGCAGTGCGGCGGCCAACTGGTCGCTGTGGGCCAGGGCGTCGGCATCGGGCAGAGGGAAGGTAGGCTGCATGGCGTCTTCGAATGCGGTGACAATGGTGCACAGGATAGCCGAGCCTTGGAGGACCCTCGATGAGCGACACCGCCCCCGTGGCCCTGATCACCGGCAGCGCGCGCCGGATCGGCGCCGCCATCGCACGCCAGTTCCACGCCTGTGGCTGGTCGGTGGTGCTGCATGCCAACACGTCCAGCGCCGAGCTGCAGCAGGCCGCCTTCGACCTGGACAACGTCCGTCCGGGCAGTGTGCTGGCCCTGCAGGCCGACCTGCGCGATGCCGGCGCCCTGCCCGATCTGGTCGAGCAGGCCGTGGCCCACTTCGGCCGCCTCGATGCGCTGGTCAACAACGCGTCCAACTTCTTCCCCACCCCGCTCGGCCAGGTGACCGCCGAAGCGATGGATGAGCTGTACGCGGTCAATGCGCGTGCACCGCTGCTGCTGTCACAGGCGGCCGCGCCGTACCTGCGCCGCCAGCAGGGCTGCATCGTCAATCTGACCGATCTGCACGGCACCGACCCGATGCGTGACCATGTGGCCTACACCATGGCCAAGGCCGCACTGGAGATGGCCACCCGGTCACTGGCGCTGGAACTGGCGCCGAAAGTGCGGGTCAATGCGGTCGCCCCCGGTGCGATCCTGTGGCCCGAGCAGGGAAAGGACGATTTCGCCCGCGAGGCCCTGCTGGCGCGCACGCCGCTGGCACGCACCGGCACGGTCGAGGAGATCGCCGAGGCGGTGTACTGGCTGGTGGCCGAGGCCAGCTTCGTCACCGGCCACACCCTGCGCGTGGATGGCGGACGCACGGTGAGTTGAAGTCCGCCGGGCATGGCCCGGCGCTACCGATCTACGTAGGCGAGCGCAGCGGCCCTCATTCCAGGTCAACCACCTCGAATGCCTCGCCAAACTGAGCGTGTGCACGCCACAGCGCCGCCAGGGCCAGGCCGCTGACCGGGTCGATGAAGTCCGGCGCGATGTCCGCCAGCGGCTTCAGCACGAAGGCGTGCTTCAGCTCGGGGCGCGGAATGCGCAGATGGCCCGGGCCTTCCACGATGTGGTTGCCGTAGAACACCACGTCGATGTCCAGGGTGCGGTCGGAGAAGCGCGGACCAGTGCGATCACGACCGTGGGCGTCTTCCAGTGCGTGCAGCCAATCATCCAGCGCCTGCAGCGGCAGATCGGTCTGGATCAGCACGCCATTGTTGAGGAAGGCCGGGCCATCGAAGCCGACCGCGGCCGTGCGGTAGGCCGGAGACACCTGCAACGCGCCGAAACGCTCGCGCAGGGCCGCCACCGCGGCGTGGAGATGGCGGCGGGGCTGGACGTTGCTGCCCAGGCTGAGGAGCACGGTGGTCATGCGGTTCAGGTGACGGGTCTGGGGGGCGTGGGCATGCCGTCGTCACGGCGGCCTGCCTACAATCCGGGACGCACATGATAGGGCACCGACATGACCTATTGCGTTGGAATCGAGGTGGACCAGGGCCTGGTCTTCGCCGCCGACACCCGGACCAATGCCTCGCTGGACGATGTGCGCGTGCACCGCAAGCTGCACGTGTTCGAGTATCCCGGCCAGGCGGCCTACGTGTTGATGGCGGCTGGCAACCTGGCCACCACCCAGTTGCTGGTCTCGCGCCTGACCCGGGACGCCGGCGAGCGGCGCACGCCCAACCTGCGCGACATGACCCATCTGTTCGAAGCGGCGGCCTATGTCGGTCGCCTGCTGGTGGACAGCCAGGTGCACGGCGGCCACAGCGAGCACGGCCATGACGGCGTCAACACCCAGGCCACGCTGATCTTCGGCGGCCAGGTCGCCGGCGAACGCCCCGGCCTGTACATGATCTACCCGCTGGGCAATGCCATCGCCGCCTCGCCGGAGACCCCCTACCTGCAGATCGGCGAGTCCAAGTATGGCAAGCCGATCCTCGACCGCATCCTCAGCCCGGCCACGCGCCTTGAGGACGCCGCGCGCACGGCGATCGTGTCGCTGGATTCGACCATCCGTTCCAACCTCTCGGTCGGCCTGCCGATCGATCTGGCATTGCTGCGCGACGGCGAGCTGCGGATCGCCCAGCAGCTGCGGCTGGGCGCGGACTCGCCCCTGTACGCGGACATCCACCAGAACTGGTCACGGCGGCTGGAACAGGCCGTGGACAGCCTGCCACGCTTCCCGTGGGAGACCCCGGAACGGCCGGCGTGACCTGCCGCCGGGCATGGCCCGGCGCTACCTACCGCCTTCGATGACACCGGGCATGGCCCGGCGACGCAGATTCAGCCCAGTGCCTCTGCCACAGCGCGGAACACCTGCTGCATCTGCAACGGCTTGCGCAGCACATGCACCTCGATGCCATCAGG
>NZ_JASGBV010000090.1:0-27129 GCF_030053245.1 Stenotrophomonas sp. RS-48 | reverse complement strand
GGGCATAAGGAGGGGCTATCAGCCCTCTTCACGCGTCCCTGGCGATTTTCCTTGTCACACAGGCAGTTGCAGGATGAGGGACGCAAGGTTCAGTGCGGGCTCATGGCAATTTGATAGGCTCCATCTATCAAATAGATGCAATCAATGGATTGTTCTTATCGCAACTGAGCCGGTAACCTAGCTCCTGTCGATTCACCCACTCCCTTCACCCAGAGGAAAAATGATGTCCCTCATCAATACCCAGATCCAGCCGTTTGAAGCCAACGCCTACCACAACGGCGAGTTCATCAAGGTTTCCGATGCCAGCCTGAAGGGCCAGTGGTCCGTCCTGATCTTCATGCCGGCTGCATTCACCTTCAACTGCCCGACCGAGATCGAAGACGCCGCCGACCACTACGCCGAGTTCAAGAAGGCTGGCGCTGAGGTCTACATCGTCACCACCGACACGCACTTCTCGCACAAGGTGTGGCACGAAACCTCGCCGGCCGTCGGCAAGGCCCAGTTCCCGCTGGTCGGCGACCCGACCCACCAGCTGACCAATGCCTTCGGCGTGCACATTCCGGAAGAGGGCCTGGCCCTGCGCGGCACCTTCATCATCAATCCGGAAGGCGTGATCAAGACCCTGGAGATCCACTCCAACGAGATCGCCCGCGACGTCTCCGAGACCCTGCGCAAGCTGAAGGCCGCCCAGTTCACCGCCGCCAACCCGAACCAGGTGTGCCCGGCGAAGTGGAAGGAAGGCGAGAAGACCCTGACCCCGTCGCTGGACCTGGTCGGCAAGATCTAACGCAGCACCGGCACGCCGTGGCCCCACGCCACGGCAGGCCCATCTCCATGCCGGCGGCATCGCCGGCGTGGGGGTGAACCCAAGACAGCCATCGCCGGCCCGTCGCGGCCAGCCAGCCCCTTCCACGGTCACTGTCTTGGGTTCACCCCTACCCCCTGCTGGTCCGCTACCTTCTACAGCGGTGCCACGCCCCCTGTTTGCCTGAAGCCAGGAGAAGACCCGATGTTGGACGCCAACCTGCAGTCGCAGCTGAAGACCTATCTGGAGCGCGTGACTCGCCCCATCCAGATCACCGCGCATGCCGACGACGGCGACAAGTCGCGGGAAATGCTGGAACTGCTGCAGACCCTGGAAAGCCTGTCCGACAGCATCTCGCTGCAGGTGCTGCGTGATGGCCAGGGCCGCGTGCCTTCGTTCGACCTGGGCACGCCCGGCCAGGACATCCACCTGACCTTCGCCGGCCTGCCGATGGGTCATGAATTCACCTCGCTGGTGCTGGCGCTGCTGCAGGTCGGCGGCCATCCCTCCAAGGCCACTGCCGAGCTGATCGAGCAGGTGCAGAGCCTGGAAGGCGAGTACCGGTTCGAGACCTATTTCTCCCTGTCCTGCCAGAACTGCCCGGACGTGGTGCAGGCGCTGAACCTGGCCGCGGTGCTCAACCCGCGCATCCAGCACGTGGCCATCGACGGCGCGCTGTTCCAGGAGGAAGTGGAGAAGCGCGAGATCATGTCGGTGCCGACCGTGTATCTCAACGGTGAAGTCTTCGACCAGGGCCGGATGACGCTCGAACAGATCGTGGCCAAGCTGGATACCAACGCCAGCAAGCGCGACGCAGAGAAGATCGCCGCCAAGCAGGCCTTCGACGTGCTGGTGGTGGGCGGCGGCCCGGCTGGCGCGGCCGCAGCGATCTACGCCGCGCGCAAGGGCATCCGCACCGGCATCGCCGCCGAGCGCTTCGGCGGCCAGGTACTGGACACCATGGCCATCGAGAACTTCATCTCGGTCAAGGAGACCGAAGGCCCGAAGCTCGCTACCGCGCTGGAGCAGCATGTGCGCGAGTACGACGTGGACATCATGGATCTGCAGCGCGCGACCGCGCTGGTGCCGGCCGGCGACGATGGGCTGGTACAGGTGCAGCTGGAAAACGGCGCGGTGCTGAAGTCACGTTCGGTGATCCTGTCCACCGGTGCGCGCTGGCGGCAGATGAATGTGCCGGGCGAAGAGCAGTACCGCAACAAGGGTGTGGCCTACTGCCCGCACTGCGATGGCCCGCTGTTCAAGGGCAAGCGCGTGGCGGTGATCGGTGGTGGCAACTCCGGCGTTGAAGCTGCCATCGATCTGGCCGGCATCGTGTCGCATGTAACCCTGCTGGAATTCGATTCCAGCCTGCGCGCCGATGAGGTGCTGCAGAAGAAGCTTCGCAGCCTCGGCAATGTGACCGTGCTGACCAGCGCCCAGACCACTGAAGTGCTGGGCGATGGCAGCCGGGTCACCGGGCTGGTCTACAAGGACCGCATCGGTGGCGACGCCCACCGCGTGGAGCTGGAAGGCATCTTCGTGCAGATCGGCCTGCTGCCCAACACCGAGTGGCTGAAGGACACCGTGGCGCTGTCGCCGCGCGGCGAGATCGTCATCGACGACCGTGGCCAGACCAGTGTGCCCGGCGTGTTCGCCGCAGGTGATTGCACGACGGTACCCTACAAGCAGATCATCATCGCCATGGGCGCCGGCTCGACCGCCGCACTGAGCGCGTTCGATCACCTGATCCGCTCGTCGGTGAGCAAGAGCAGCGGGGCCGTTGCCGAAGCTGCCTGATCCACTGCTCCCGGGTTGCCGGGAGCATTGTCAGCTGCGGGGTGACCACGCCGCCAGCCGGTCCGTTATCCCTGGGATGTGAGGATGAATCTACGCGATCTGAAGTACCTGGTAGCCCTGGCCGACCACAAGCATTTCGGTCGGGCTGCCGCGTCGTGCTTCGTCAGCCAGCCCACGTTGTCCACCCAGATCCGCAAGCTGGAAGAAGAGCTGGGCCTGCCGCTGGTCGAGCGGGCCCCCCGCAAGGTGATGCTGACGCCGGCCGGCCAGGAAGCCGCTGCACGGGCGCGGGTGATCGTGTCCGAGGTGGAGCAGCTGAAGGAAGCGGCACGGCGCAGCCGCGATCCGGAAGCCGGCACGGTGCGCCTGGGAATCTTCCCGACCCTGGGCCCGTACCTGTTGCCGCATGTGATCCCGCGCATCCGCGAACGTTTCCCGGAACTGGAACTGCTGCTGGTCGAAGAGAAGAGCGATGTGCTGCTGGAGCGCCTGCGCGAAGGCAAGCTCGATGCCGCGCTGCTGGCACTGCCGGTGATCGACGACCAGCTGCACGCCGAGTTCCTGTTCGAGGAGCCGTTCCTGTTGGCCGTTTCCGGTCGCCATCCGCTCGCCCAGCGCGCTCATCTGGATGTGCAGGAACTGGCCACGCAGAAGCTGCTGCTGCTGGAAGACGGCCATTGCCTGCGCGACCAGGCGCTGGAAGTGTGCCGGCTGTTCGGCGCCAACGAGAAATCCGAGTTCCGCGCCACCAGCCTGGAAACATTGCGGCAGATGGTCGCCGCCGATGTCGGCATCACATTGCTGCCAAGCCTGTCGGTGCAGCCCCCCGTCCCGCGCTCGAACAACATCCGCCTGCTCGATTTCATCGGCGAGGGCCGGCCCAGCCGCCGTATTGCGATGGTCTGGCGCCGCAGCTCGGCGATGAACGACTTCCTGATGGAGCTGGCCAGCCAGTTCAAGCGCCTGCCGCATGCGCTGTTCACGCTGGAAGCCGCCAATGGCACGGCCGCCGATCCGGCCAGCCTTTCCGGCCCCGCGCTGAACGGCTGACGGCCCCGCGTCCCCGCCCCCGAGCGGCGGGAGTCGATTCCGGTCGCATTTGTCCCCACAATACAGACAGGCGGCGCCAGCAGGCGCCGCCTTTTGCATGGTTTTCAACCAAGGAGTTTTACATGAACACCGCCAGCGGCCTGCCGCCGTCGATCACTGTCTCAACCTTCGACATGGACCGCCTGGAGGCCATGCTCGAAGCCCCTGCGCTGAGCCAGACGCCTGCCGCGCTCGCGCTTGCCGAAGAACTCAACCGGGCCACCGTGCTGGCGCCGGACCAGATTCCCGAAGGCATCGTCATGATGCATTCCCGCGTGGAGTGCGAAGATGGGGTTTCAGGCGAGAAGCACGTCCTGACCCTGGTCTTCCCCCGCGAAGCCAACGTCGATGAAGGCAAGGTTTCCGTGCTGGCCCCGGTCGGCAGTGCCCTGCTCGGCCTGTCGGTCGGCCAGAGCATCGACTGGACTGCACCCGGCGGTCGCAAGCTGCGCCTGCGCGTGACCGCAGTGCACAACGACCGTCCCTGATCTCCGCTGCGCACTGCGCGCGATCCGATTCCCCGTACCAGGAGCCGTAATGAGTACCTCGTCCAAACTGTCCCAGCTGCGCGAACTGTCCGTGGTCGTTGCCGATACCGGTGACTACGAGGCGATCAAGCGCCTGCAGCCGGTGGACTGCACCACCAACCCGACCCTGGTGAAGAAGGCACTGGACCTGCCGGTCTATGCCGATCTGATCGAGCGCGAACTGGCCTGGGGCCGTCAGCAGAGCGGCGACCGCGAGGCCGTGGTGCATGCGGTGGCCGATCGGCTGACCATCGGCGTCGGCGCGCTGCTCAGCACGCTGGTGCCGGGCCGCGTGTCCACCGAGGTGGATGCTGACCAGGCGTACGACACCGCCGCCACCGTGGCCAAGGCCCGCCAGTTCATCCAGATGTACGCCGATGCCGGCGTACCGCGCGAGAAGATCCTGATCAAGATCGCCGCGACCTGGGAAGGCGTGGAAGCGGCGCGGATCCTGCAGGCCGAGGGCATCGACTGCAACCTGACGCTGATCTTCAACCCGACCCAGGCGCTGGCCTGCAGCGAAGCGGGCGCGTTCCTGATCTCGCCGTTCGTCGGCCGCATCCTTGACTGGTACGTGGCCAACGGCCAGACCCCGGCCAACATCGATGAGGACCCGGGCGTGAAGTTCGTGCGCAGCGTGTATGCGGAGTTCAAGCGCCGTGGTTCGCCGACCGTGGTGATGGGCGCCTCGTTCCGTTCCACCGCACAGATCGAGGCGCTGGCCGGCTGCGACCGCCTGACCATTTCGCCGGATCTGCTGGAGAAGCTCGACGCCGATCACGGCGAGCTGCCGCGCAAGCTGGTGCCCGGTGAGGGTAACGGCGTGGCGGTGACCCCGATCGATGCGGCGACGTTTGCGGCGGATCTGGCTGCCGATCCGATGGCGACCGAGAAGCTGACGACCGGTATCGAGTCGTTCGCCAAGGATCTGGAAGCGCTGCGCGAGCGGATTCGCGCGGCGCTGTAAGGGTTCCAGCCAACGGCTGAGCCCCTCGTGGCGGGGGCTCGGTCGCGAAAGGCGGGTCATGCGTTTGGCAGGGTGGGTAGGCCGTGCAGGGGACGCTGCAAGTACGTCCCTGTAAGCTCGGTCGCCGCATCCATGCGGCTCACGCCCCGGCACGGCCTACCCACCCTGCCTTCGACAGTTTCCTGTGGCTGCCCGCCACGGAAGGAAGAAGGAAGAGCAACAGCGGGTCGCGCGCTTCGCTTGCTCGGAGCGGAGCATGGCTCCGCTCTACAAAAGACACCGCAGGATCAAACAAAAAGGACGCGGCGAAGGCCGCGTCCTTCTTGTTTTCCTTCAGTTCGTCAGTAACCCACGCTCTTGCCCACCGTCACCGGGAAACTGTCGGAGGTGGGGTGGTGTGGGTTGGCAGGACCGTTGGCGCCATGGATGGCGCCATCGAGCCCCCAGGGATGGGTTCACGGCGTGTCCTGCCGACCCACACCGCCCCGCCCTACTCACAGCAACCCAGAGCCGCTTTGGCTTTGGCTCTGGCTTTTGCTTCGGCAGTTGCTTTCCGCTTCTGCCCGCCGCAGGCGGACCACCGCGCGTCAGCGCGGCGCCTCCACATCCAGCCCGATCGGGCAGCTCACCCCGGTGCCGCCGATGCCGCAGTAACCGTTCGGGTTCTTCGCCAGGTACTGCTGGTGATAGTCCTCGGCATAGTAGTACTCCGGCGCCGGGAACACGATCTCGGTGGTGATCGGGCCATAGCCGGCCGCGTCCAGCTGCGCCTGGTAGGCCTCGCGGCTGGCCAGCGCAGCGGCGTACTGCGTTTCGTCGGTGGCATGGATCGCCGAACGGTACTGGGTGCCGGTGTCGTTGCCCTGGCGCATGCCCTGGGTCGGGTCGTGGCTTTCCCAGAACAGCTGCAGCAGCCGTTCCAGGCTCACCACCTTCGGATCGAACACCACCTGCACCACTTCGGTGTGGCCGGTGAGGCCGGAGCAGACTTCTTCATAGGTGGGATTCGGCGTGACGCCGCCGGCATAGCCGACCGACGTGCTGTACACGCCCGGCTCCGACCAGAATTTGCGCTCGGCTCCCCAGAAGCAGCCAAGCGCGAAACGGATCTGCTGCAGGCCGGCAAAGCGGTCCTTCAGCGGGTGACTGTTCACGAAGTGCTGGTTGCTGTGCAGCGGCAGTGGCTGATCACGCCCTGGCAGCGCCTCTTCCGGGCGCGGCAGGCGCTGCTTGAAGGCGCCGATGCCCAGGATGCCCTGTCCGATTCCCAACATGATGCGCTCCTATGCCGGAAGGCCGGCAATGTCGTCTGCATCGGAAATGGGGGCGTCGGCGGCGTGGCCCAAGTCCAGGCCGGCGACGATGCCTTCAGCCTCGGCCCGCGCGGCGTCGGGGATGCCGACCCTCAATACACCGAACAGCGGCAGCTCGCCCATGCCCCCCAACAGCTGCTCGCCGAACACGAAGGCAGGAATGCCGGCGTCTTCCAGCGCGTGCTTCACCAGGTGCGCGTCGAACAGATTGTCGGCCTTGTACACGATGTGCATGGGGCGGCTCCACGGGAGAGGCCTCCAGCATACGCCCGGGGGCTGAATGCCGCCGCTGCGCTCGCCGGGCATGGCCCGGCGCTACCCCTGGCCCCCCCTGCGCCCGGTAGCGCGGGCGCAACCCCGGCAGCCCTTCCCCTTACGCGCTAGACTGTTGGTCTTTCTGCCCTTTTTCGCCCAGCCTCATGTCCGAGCACACCCCCGCCAGCCCCGAGACCCCCGCCGACAGCCACGAAAAGCGCGATTTCATCCGCCAGATCGTGCGCGAGGACCTGGCCAGCGGAAAGCACCAGGCGATCAAGACCCGGTTTCCGCCGGAGCCGAACGGCTACCTGCACATCGGCCATGCCAAGTCGATCTGCCTGAACTTCGGCATTGCCGGCGAGTTCAGCGGCGTATGCAACCTGCGCTTCGACGACACCAATCCGGCCAAGGAAGACCCGGAGTACGTGGCCGCCATCCAGGATGATGTCCGTTGGCTGGGGTTCGAGTGGAACGAACTGCGCCACGCCTCCGATTACTTCCAGGCCTACTATCTCGCCGCCGAGAAGCTGATCGAGCAGGGCAAGGCCTATGTGTGTGACCTGTCGGCCGAGGAAGTGCGTGCCTACCGTGGCACCCTGACCGAGCCGGGCCGTCCCTCGCCGTGGCGCGACCGCAGTGTCGAGGAGAACCTCGACCTGTTCCGCCGCATGCGTGCCGGTGAATTCCCGGACGGTGCGCGCACCCTGCGCGCGAAGATCGACATGGCCAGCGGCAACATCAACCTGCGCGATCCGGCGCTGTACCGCATCAAGCATGTCGAGCACCAGAACACGGGCAATGCGTGGCCGATCTACCCGATGTACGACTTCGCGCATGCGCTGGGCGATTCGATCGAGGGCATCACCCACTCGCTGTGCACCCTGGAATTCGAGGACCATCGCCCGCTCTACGACTGGTGTGTGGACAACGTCGATTTCGCCCATGACGACGCACTGACCCAGCCGCTGGTCGATGCCGGCCTGCCGCGCGAAGCCGCCAAGCCGCGCCAGATCGAATTCTCGCGCCTGAACATCAACTACACGGTGATGAGCAAGCGCAAGCTGATGGCGCTGGTCACCGAGCAGCTGGTGGACGGCTGGGAGGACCCGCGCATGCCGACCCTGCAGGGACTGCGTCGCCGCGGCTACACCCCGGCGGCAATGCGCCTGTTCGCCGAACGCGTGGGCATCAGCAAGCAGAACTCGCTGATCGACTTCAGCGTGCTGGAAGGCGCGCTGCGCGAAGACCTCGACGGCGCCGCACCGCGCCGCATGGCCGTGGTCGACCCGCTCAAGCTGGTGCTGACCAACCTGCCCGAAGGCCATGAAGAACAGCTCACCTTCAGCAACCATCCGAAGGACGAGAGCTTCGGCAGCCGTCAGGTGCCGTTCGCGCGCGAGGTCTGGATCGACCGCGAGGACTTCGCCGAAGTACCGCCGAAGGGCTGGAAGCGCTTGGTGCCGGGCGGCGAAGTGCGCCTGCGTGGTGCCGGCATCATCCGCTGCGATGAGGTGATCAAGGATGCCGACGGCACCATCACCGAGCTGCGCGGCTGGCTGGATCCGGAGTCGCGCCCCGGCATGGAAGGGGCCAACCGCAAGGTCAAGGGCACCATTCACTGGGTCAGCGCCGTGCACGGCGTTCCGGCCGAGATCCGCCTGTACGACCGGCTGTTCTCGGTGCCGAACCCGGACGACGAGTCGGAAGGCAGGACCTACCGCGACTACCTCAATCCGGAATCGCGCCGCACCGTCACCGGCTATGTCGAGCCGGCCGCGGCCAGCGCCGCGCCGGAGCAGTCGTTCCAGTTCGAGCGCACCGGCTACTTCGTTGCCGACCGCCGCGACCACACCGAAGCCAAGCCGGTGTTCAACCGCAGCGTGACGCTGCGCGATACCTGGTCGGCCTGAGGACCTGCGCGGGCGCCGGCACGGCGCCCGCACGCCCGCGACGATGGTCACCGCCCTGTCCGCCCTGCTCTGGTTCATCTCGCAGCATCCGCTGCTGACGTTCTTTGCAGCAATGGGGCTGGCCGCGCTGGTCTCGTGGTGGCGGCGTTCACCGGTCTACGCCATCGTGGTGTTTCCGCTGGCGATGCTCAACATCTTCCTCGGCAGCTTCCTCAACGCCACTTTCCTCAACGCGGTGGGCGAGCGCGGTGAAGCGGTGATCGTGAAGGCCGAGGAAACCAATTCCACGCTCAACGAACAGTACATCTGGCGCTACGAAGCGGTGTTGCGCACTTCCGAAGGTCGCGACGTGGAGGTGGTGTTCCACACCAACACCGCTTCGCTGTGGCCGCTGGAGAACGCGATCCGCATCCCGGCTCAGGACCAGCCGTTCGTGGTGAAGTACACGCCGGGCTTTCCGCGCAACTTCGTCATCCTCACCACCGAATCACCGCACGGCATCGCCCAGGCCCGTGCCAGCGCGCGCGAGCGGGTGGAGGTAGCCGCACGCAAGCTGCACTTCAGCCCGGGCAACGCCGATTTCCGCGCGGACTATCGCCGCGAACTGGATACCTGGCTGCGTGATCATGGCAACGATCCGCAGCAGCAGTCCGACGCACGGCGATATCGCGCAGAACGCGAAGCACTCGATCACTAGCACCCGGCCCGGCCTGGATGCTCCACCCGATCCATCCACAGGCCTGACATGACCACGACGTCCACCGCCCTCCTCCCGCTGCTGCAGCAGGTCCTGCAGGACGCTGGCATCGCCAGTCGCGTCGACGGCGGCGCGCTGGTGCTGGACAGCGGCCTGCGCCTGACCCCGCATGCGATGGCAGCACACGCGCGCGACAACGGTGGCTGGCAGACCTCCACGGTCATCGAGGCGCAGCACCCCACCCTGTTCGCCGATGGCCTGTTCGAGTACCAGCACGCCAACGGCGCCGATGAGCAGGCCTCGCTGCTGTCCGGCTTCCAGGCCTGGGTGCGGGTGGACCTGGCCACCCTGCAGACCGCAGTGGGCGCCGACGACGCGCAGGGCCTGCCGATGATGGGCCTGACCTATCCAGCAGGTGATGACGGCAAGGAACACGGGCGCACCGTCGTGCTGGGGCCGCTGGCCCACTACCGCGCGCAGGAGGTGGAGGTCGCCACATGCAGTGAGGACGACCACGGTTCCTGCCCCTGCTGCCTGTTCACCAGGAGCATGGACGCCTTCGACGAGCTGCTGAAAGCGCGCCAGTTCCTTGCCATCCGCCTGTTCGCCTCGCGCGATGCCGATGGCCTGTGCGAGGCCGATTGTCGGGTCAATGGCCACGACTTCGCCCCTGCCCTGCCATTGCTGCGCGCGTATGCCGCCAGTTGGCCGCAGGCCGGGCTGGAGTTCCGCAAGCAGTACGTGGTGATCCGCACCGGCTCACCCGGCTGACGCGCCCACACCCGGTACAGGCCGGTGCGGCTACACTGCGCGCCGGTTTCCCAAGCAACCGCACTTTTCCCATCCCACACGAGGCACCCCCGCGATGCTGTATGCGCAAGTCCACCTGACCCTTCCCGCCTGGATCCACGACCAGATCGACCTGGATCGTCGATATCCGGGCGATGAGGCCAAGGTCGCGCTGGCCATCGAGCTGTCGCGCCAGAACGTCGAGCACGCCAGCGGCGGTCCGTTCGGCGCCGTGGTGTTCGGTCCGGACGACAAGGTGATCGCCGCCGGCGTGAACCGGGTGATGCCGCATGCCACCTCGTTGGCACATGCCGAGAACATGGCCTACATGCTGGCCCAGCAGCGCCTGCAGACGCCGCGCCTGAATGCCGTGCTGTCGCCGGTCACCCTGGCCACCAGCTCGCAGCCGTGCTGCCAGTGTTACGGCGCTACGGTGTGGGCCGGCATCGACCGCCTGCTGATCGGCGCCAGTGCCGCCGATGTAGAGGAACTGACCCCGTTCGACGAAGGCCCGCTGCCGGCCGACTGGGTGGGCGAGCTCAACAAGCGTGGCATCGAGGTGGTGCAGGGCCTGAACCGCGACGCCGCACGCAGCGTGCTGCGCGCCTATGGGGAAAGCGATGGCGCCCGTTACTGAAACCGGCATCGGCCTGCTGTGCCTGTGCCGCCAGGGCTTCGAGCCGGAGCTGGCCGGCGAACTGCAGTTCCGCGCCGGTGAGGCAGGGTTCGCCGGCTACGCACGTACCCAGCGCAATGACGGCTATGTGTTGTTCATGTGCGACGAAGCGGCCGCGTTGGCACCGCGGTTGCCGTGGCGCGGCCTGATCTTCGCGCGGCAGAAGCTGGTGGTGCTGGCTGAACTGCCGCAGCTGGATCCGGCCGATCGCATCACGCCGATGCTGGAGGTGCTGGCCGATGCGCCACGCTTTGGTGATCTGTGGGTCGAACATCCGGATTCGGATGCCGGCAAGCCGCTGTCCGGGCTCGCCCGTGCGTTCGGCAACGCGTTGCGCCCGGCGCTGCGCAAGGCCGGCAAGCTCAGCGACAAGCCCAATGCACGGCTGCCACGCCTGCACGTGGTGTTCGTGGACGGCACCCACGCCTTCATCTGCGTGGCCGACCCCGCCGACAGCGCACCGTGGGCACTGGGCATTCCGCGCCTGAAACTGCTGCCGGAGGCCCCCTCGCGTTCGGCGCTGAAGCTGGACGAAGCCCTGCTGACGCTGCTGGCGCCGGAAGAACGCGAGGCACTGGTGAAACCCGGCATGCGCGCGGCCGACCTGGGGGCGGCACCGGGCGGCTGGACCTGGGTGTTGACCCGCCAGCACATGCAGGTGCTGAGCATCGACAACGGCCCCCTGCGCCAGCACGTACTGGATACCGGCCTGGTCGAGCACCTGCGCGCGGATGGCTTCCATTGGCACCCGGAGCAGCCGCTGGACTGGATGGTGTGCGACATGGTCGAGCAACCGCGCCGCGTTGCCGAACGCATGGCCACCTGGTTCCGCGAAGGCTGGTGCAGGCATGCCATCTTCAATCTGAAACTGCCGATGAAGAAGCGCTGGGACGAGACCCGGCTGTGCCTGGACCTGTTCCAGGAGCAGGCTGGCACGTCGCTGGAAGTGCGTGCCAAGCAGCTCTATCACGACCGCGAAGAGATCACCGTGCTGGCATCGCCGATGCGGTGATGCGCGGCAGGGTCATCGCCCGCACAGGATGCCGCGGGTACGCTTCCGTCAACGCCTGCCAGGAGTCCGTCATGTACCGTCCGCGTTTGCCCGTGCTGCTGGCTGCCCTGCTGGCCACGTCCCCCGTGCTGGCGCAGCAGCTGCCGCCCACACCCGCGCAGAGCCAACCGCTGGGTCCGACCGGCGGAGCCATCCGCCAGCAGCCCTTGAATGCCGGACGGGTCACCGGCAGCGTCGATATCCCGATGCCCGCAGGGGAGGCCCAGGTCACGGTGCGCTCGGTTGAACCCAGCAGCGTGACCGGCCAGTACCGCATCCACTTTGCCGCGCTGGATACCGACGGTGATGGCTTCATCAGCCGTGCGGAGGCCCAGGCCAATCCTGCACTGGCCGATGAGTTCACCGCGCTGGACAGCAAGCGCCGCGGCAAGCTGGATCGTGCCGACCTGGCCGGCTGGCTGATTGATTGATCCGGTTCACGGATCCCGCCGGGCACGGCCCGGCGCTACCGGCCTGATGATCCGCCGAACGGCGTCCCGCTGCCGCGCTGGATCGTGCCGACCTGGCCGGCGCGCTGATTGATTGATCCGCTGCTGGTAGCGCCGGGCTATGCCCGGCGCATTCCATGAACCGCGCTGCGCGCTCGCCGGGCATGGCCCGGCGCTACCGGCGGATCAACCGCCAAACGGGGTCGTCACACGCCGGCGGCGCGCCTCCAGAACGCCTGAACCAGCGGCGGCCACTTGCCGACGCAGCCCAGCGCGCGGCCACGGGCGAGGGTCAGGTGCATCTCGTCGTTGGAGAACAGGCGGTTGATCGCATCGAAACTGTAGGCGGCCACCTGGTTGTCGCTGCGCCGCTCGCGGGCCCAGCGCTGCAGGCGCTGCGGCGACAGGCGCGGCTGGCCACGGCGCTCGGCTGAAGGCGCCAGCCATTGCCGCAGGGCAGCGACATCCCGCAGCCCCAGGTTCACGCCCTGCCCGGCCAGGGGGTGCACCACATGCGCGGCGTCGCCGAGTGCGAGCACACGGCCGGCCACATAGTGGCGGGCCAGCTGGCGGCGCAGCGGGAACGCGGCGCGCGGCGACACCAGGCGCAGTTCGCCCAGCCGTGCGGCGAAGGCGCGGGTCAGTTCGCAATTGAATGCCTCATCCTCCAGCGCCAGCACGCGCACCGCCTCTTCGTCAGGCAAGGTCCACACGATCGAGCTGCGGCGCTCGGCCACCGGCAGCAGCGCCAGCGGACCGGTCGGCAGGAAACGCTGCCAGGCCGTAGCCTGGTTGGGCAGCTCGCTGTCGACGTAGGCCACCACGCCACGTTGGTGATAGTCGTGGCGCACCACGTCGATGCCCGCCAGCTCGCGCAGCGTCGACTCGGCACCATCGGCGGCCACGGCGAGGGCCGCTTCCAGCCTGCGTCCGTCATCCAGGCGCAGTCGCACCCCTTCCTCCTCCTGCTCCAGCGCCTCCACCCGTGCCGGGCAATGCAGCTGCACCCCGGCCGCCGGCAGTGCCGCCCACAGGCGATCCTGCAACAGCCCGTTCTCGACGATGAAGCCCAGCTCGCGACGCCCCAGGCGGTCGGCGTCGAACAGCAGGTCCTCGCCTCCCGCGGCATCCCATACCTGCATGCGGCGATACGGCCAGGCCCGCGCCTGTACGATCGCAGGCCACACGCCGAGACGGTCCAGCAGCTGCACGTTGTCAGCCGCGAAGGCGAACACGCGCAGGTCCGGCTGCGATGCCTGCCAGGGCGCGGGCTCACGGCCCTCCACCAGGGCGACGGCCAGCCCCGCATCGGCCAGCGCCAGTGCACACGCGGCACCGACCACGCCGCCTCCCACGATGACCACGTCCAGGCGCGCGCGGCGGTTCATGCGGCTTCTCCGCGGCACAGTCGCGGCACGACGCCACGGAAACCCATCGCCCCGCCGACCAGCATCGACTGCACCGAACCGCGCTGCGCGGCCACCAGGCCGAGACTGCGCAACGGGCGCATCAACGGCGCAGGATTGCTGGTCAGGCGCGCCAGTCCTCCGGAGAACGCCACCGTCTGCTGGCGATCCTCTTCCCGACGGGCCACATACGCACGCAGCAGCGCATCACTGCCGGCATCGCCTGCATCGTCTTCCAGCAGTTCGGCCAGGGTCAGCGCATCGCGCAGGCCCAGGTTGAAGCCTTGCGCGCCCAACGGATGGATGGTCTGTGCGGCATTGCCGAGCAGCACCGCGCGCTCGCCTGCCAGGGCGCGCGCCAGCACCTGGATCAGCGGGTAGGCACTGCGCGGACCCGACTCCAGCAGACGCCCGGCACGCCAGCCGATGGCATGCTGCAGGCGCTGCAGCCACGCTGCGTCGTCCAGCGCCATCACCGCGTCGGCGTCTTCGCGCGCCACCCCATGCACCGTGCCGAAATGGCGGTCGCCACGCGGCAGCAGGGCCGTCGGGCCGGTATCGGTGAAGCGCTCCCAGGCCGTGCCGTCGGGCGCGCGCTGGCTGCGCACGCGGGCCACGAACAGGGTCTGCTGGAAATCGTGGCGGTCGACCTCGATGGCCAGCGCCTCCCGCACCGCACTGGCCGTGCCATCGGCACCGACCACCAGCCGTGCCAGCAGCGTGCGCTCGCCGGCGTCGTCGGCCACATGCACCTGGCGACAGCCCTCCACCACCCCGCCCAGGCCGAGGAAACGCATCGGCCGGTAACGCCGCAGCCGCGGCAGTTCCTGCAGGCGTGCCTCAAGCGCATGACCGAAGTCACGTGCGACCACCACCTGGCCGAACCACGGCCGGTTGTAATCGGCCGCATCGAGCTGCACCCGGCCAAAGTCACCGGCGCGGCTGACATGGATGCGACGGATCGGTCCCGGCGCCATCGCCAGCTTCTGCATCACCCCCAGCGCGGTCAGCGCGTTGACGGTGGCCGCGGCGAAACTGAGGTTGCGCTGGTCGAACACCGCCGGCAGTCCACCGGCAGGGCTGGCCTCGATCAGGCCCACGTCGCGGCCCAGGCGGTCCAGGGCGATGGCGAGGCTGGCACCCACCAGTCCGCCGCCGACGATCAGCACGTCATGTCGTTCACTCATGGCGTTCATGATACGCGCTCGCCCCGGCTGTACACCGAACGCGGCGCTGCCTGCGCCAACCCGCGCGGCGGGCTAGAATGAAAGCTGAATCCGCTCCGGGCCCGCCGCCATGTCCGACACCGCCAATCGTGCCTTCGTCCTGTCCGTGCTCGTGCTGTTGCTGGCGGCGACCCGGGTCAACCACTTCGCGGCGATCCCCGATGCCTCCTGGGCGGTGTTCTTCATCGGCGGTTTCTACCTGGCGCGCTGGACGCGCTGGGCCTTTCCGCTGCTGATGCTGTTTGCGGTGCTGGTCGACTGGATCGTGATCCGCAGCGCGGGGCTGGATTTCTGGCAGCACTACTGCGTGTCGCCCGGCTACTGGCTGCTGCTGCCGGCGTACTTCTCGCTGTGGGCCGGCGGCATGCTGCTGGGCCACAACTACCGCGGCGCGCGCTGGCCGGTGCTGGCCAAGGGTGCGCTCCTGCTGGTGGCCTCGGTGGCGCTGTGCCACCTGCTTGCGCAGGGGGGCTTCTACTGGACCACCCGCAACGTTGCCGAGCCGACGCTGGCGGGCTGGGCGCAGAACTACGCACAGTGGTTCGGCCCCTACCTGCGGACCACGGCGATCTACGTGGCGCTGGCCGCCGCCCTGCAACTGGCCGTGGAGCAGGTGCTCAAGCTCCAGCAGGCCCGTCGCGACATCCGGCACTGAGCTGCGCCATGGGCCATCGCCTCTCGCGCATCTACACCCGCACCGGTGACGACGGCAGCACCGGACTGGGCGATGGCCAGCGCGTAGCCAAGGACGATGCCCGCGTCGCCTCCTACGGCACCGTCGACGAAGCCAACGCGGCGCTGGGCCTGCTGCTGGCCGCACCGCTTCCGGACGACGTACGCGCGCTGGTGGTCCATCTGCAGCACCAGCTGTTCGACCTGGGCGCCGAGCTGTGCATCCCCGGCCATGCCGCGATCCATGCCGCCGATGTCTCGGCGCTGGAACAGCAGCTGGACCACTACAACACCACGCTGCCGATGCTGAAGGAGTTCATCCTGCCCGCCGGTGGCGAAGCCGCCGCACGCTGCCACCTGGCACGGACCATTGTCCGCCGCGCCGAGCGCGAGACGGTGACGCTGTCCCGCCATGAGAACGTGCGCAGCGAAGCGCTGCAGTATCTCAACCGGCTGTCGGACCTGCTGTTCGTGCTGGCCCGGGTGCTGGCCCGCGCCGATGGGCAGGGCGAGGCGCTCTGGCAGCCCCAGCACCGGCAGGGCTGAGTCCGTACGATGCTGGTCTTCACCCATCCGTCCTGCCTGCTGCACGATCCCGGTCCGGGCCATCCCGAATGCCCGCAACGGCTGCAGGGCGTGCTCGACGCCCTGCGCGGCGCATTCCCCGGCCAGCTGGACTGGCGCGAGGCCCCACCCGCCAAGTTCGGCGAGTTGAGCCGGGTCCACGACAGCGCCCTGCTCGACTTCGTGCTGCAACCGCAGACCGTGCCCCTGCGCCAGCTGGACATGGACACCTGGACCTCGCCCGGCTCGGCCAGCGCGGCGGTGCATGCTGCCGGTGCCGGTGTGGCCGCGGTGGATGCGGTGATGCTGGGCGCGGACCCGCTGGCGTTCTGCGCGGTGCGCCCGCCGGGTCACCATGCCACCAGCAGCACGGCCATGGGCTTCTGCCTGCTCAACAACATCGCCATCGCCGCAGCCTACGCGCGCGACCGCCACGGGCTGGAGCGGATCGCGGTGGTCGACTTCGACGTCCACCATGGCAACGGCACCCAGGACATCTTCCAGCACGACGCACGGGTGTCGTATTACAGCACCCACCAGGCCGGCCTGTTCCCCAACTCCGGCCTGCGCCGTGACCGTGGCGCGGGCAATCTGATGAACATCCTGCTGCCGCCGGGCAGTGGCGGATTCCGCTTCCGCAATGTCTGGGCCGACGAGATGCTGCCGGCCATCGACGACTTCCGCCCGCAGCTGATGCTGATCTCGGCAGGCTTCGACGCCCATCTGCGCGACCCCCAGGCGGATCTGATGCTGGAGACCGAGGATTTCGCCTGGATCACCCGCGAACTGCATGCGCTGGCGCGTCGCCATGCGGCCGGCCGGGTGGTGTCGATGCTGGAGGGCGGCTACGACCTGCAGGCCCTGGCCGAATGCAGCGTGGCCCACGTGCAGGCCCTGATGTCGCCGGCGGCGTCCCCCCCGGCTGGATGAACCCGAGCCGGTGCGACCGGGCCGCCTTCATTGCCCCTATGCAAGGGATGGGGCAAGCTACCGTCCGTTTTCGCCCGAATCCGAACCGCGTGCGCCGAGCCCTCCGCCTGCTTCCCCTGCCTCTGAGCATCGCCGTCTGCCTGCCGGCGATGGCCGATGATAAGCCGCTCAACTGGGGCCTGTGCCCGGCAACCGACGTCATTCCCGCGTTCACCGACGCCCCGACCCCGGTTCCGGGCCAGGACAAGGCCGCCGCCAGCGCCGCGCGCGAGCAGCAGCCGACCGATATCGAGGGCGATCAGCTGCTGGGTACCACCACGGTGCCGCAGTACGAGGGCAACGTCGCCCTGCGTCGCGGCGACCAGTTCGTCGGCACCGACAAGCTCAGCTTCGACACCGAGTCCGGCAACTACATCGCCGATGGCAATGTCCGCTACCAGGACGCGTCGATCCGGATGGTCGCCAAGCGCGCCGAGGGCAACCAGGAAAGCGACACCCACAAGATCACCGACATCCAGTACCAGCTGGTGTCCCGCCGTGGCAACGGCGACGCCGAATCGGTCGACCTGCAGGGCGCGGTCGGGCAGATGCACCGCTCCACCTACACCACCTGCGACCCGTCGCAGCCGGTGTGGAAGCTGTCGGCGCCGCAGATCGAAGTGGACAACGACGAGGGCTTCGGCACGGCGCGCAATGCCGTGCTGCGCATCGGCAAGGTGCCGGTGCTGTGGGCACCGTACTTCAAGTTCCCGATCGACGACCGGCGCAAGACCGGCCTGCTGTTCCCGCAGCTGGGCATGTCCGGGCGCAACGGGTTCGACTACACCCAGCCGATCTACCTGAACCTGGCACCGAACTACGACGACACGCTGATGCCGCGCTACATGAGCCGGCGCGGCCTGATGCTCGACAACGAGTTCCGCTACCTCTACAACGGCGGCCGCGGCGAACTGCTGACCGCCTACATCCCCAACGACAAGCTGCGCGACCGCGATCGCGGCCGCGTCATGTTCAGCGGCTACCACAACGTGGACAGCCACTGGCAGGCACGTGCCAACCTGGCCTGGGTCAGCGACGAGCGCTACGTCGAGGACTTCGCCAACCGCCTGGTGGGCGTGACCGCCTCGAACCTGCAGAGCACCGTTGGCCTGTACGGCACCGGCCAGAACTGGACGGCCGGAATCATGGCCGACCGCTGGCAGCTGACCGACTACACGCTCAACGAGAGCGCGCTGGCCTACAACCGCCAGCCGCGCCTGTACTTCAACTGGGACAAGCCGGTCCTGTCGTGGCTGGAAACCGGCGTGTACGCCGAAGCCGTGCGCTTCACCCATGAAGACATCAACTTCAAGTACGGCCCCGAGGCCGGACCGGACCTTGAGTACACCCGTACCGGCCAGACCCAGCGGATGTACGGCGGCGCACGCCTGGACCTGAAACCCTATGTGTCGCTGCCGTTCAGCGGTGCGGCCTGGTACGTGACCCCGACCCTGGCCTACCGCTACACCGCCTACGACCTGGACCGGCAGCTGGCCGACAGCATCCGCCGCAATGTGCTGGTTTCGCAGGGCGTTGATCCGGCCACCGCTACCCCCGAGCAGCTGCGCGGCAACACCTCGCCCAGCCGCAGCCTGCCGATCGGCAGCATCGATGCCGGCCTGTTCTTCGACCGCGAGACCACCATCGGCGGCCGCTCGTTCCTGCACACCCTGGAACCGCGCCTGTTCTACCTGCGCACGCCCTACCGCAACCAGGACGAGCTGCCGATCTTCGATACCCGCGACTTCACCTTCAGCTGGGGCCAGCTGTTCCGCGACTCGCGCTATACCGGCGCCGACCGCCAGAACGACGCCAACCAGCTGACCATGGCGCTGGGCACCCGCTTCATCGACCAGACCACCGGCCGCGAGCGGTTCTCGGCGGCCATCGGCCAGATCCAGTACTTCGACGAATCGCGGGTGACCGCCGTGCCGGGTGGCCCGCCGGTGGAAAAGGGCAAGTCGGCCTGGATCGCCGATGCCAACTACATGGTCAACGACCGCTGGACCCTCAGCGCGACCTACCAGTGGGACCCCAAATACAAGCGTGAGGACCTGGCCAGCTTCCGCGCCCGTTACCTGATGCCCAACGATGGCGTGGTCAACCTGACCTACCGCCACCGCATCAACCCGGACGGCACCGACCTGCTGAAGCAGGCCGACCTGTCGTTCCTGTACCCGCTGAACCCCCGCTGGAGCCTGGTCGGCCGCTACTACTACTCGCTGGAAGACAAGAAGCCGCTGGAAATCATCGGTGGCGTCCAGTGGGACAGCTGCTGCCTGGCCGTGCGCGCGGTGGCCCGCCGCTACGTGCGCAACCGCGAGGGCGAGCTGAACAATTCCATCCAGCTGGAGTTCGTGCTGAAGGGCCTCAGCTCCCTGGGCCAGGACACGGACCGAACCCTGCGCCGTGCTATCCTCGGCTACAACCGCGACGACCTCTATCTCGTGCCCCCCAGCAATACCGGGACGACCCGGGACGACTACGATCCGAATCTGATCCCATGACCAAGCGCTTCCCCGTTCTTCTCGCCTCGCTGCTGGCGGTGTCCAGCGTGTCCGCCCCCCTGCAGGTACTTGCCCAGGAGGCGCAGCCGCTGGACCGCATCGCCGCTGTCGTCGATGAGGACGTGATCCTGCAGAGCGAACTCCAGCGCGCCATCGCCAACATCAAGGCGCAGTACGCCGGCCGCGAGGCCCAGCTGCCGCCGGATGACGTACTCAGCCGGCAGGTGCTCGAGCGCCTGGTGCTGGTCAAGCTGCAGGTGGCCCGTGCGCAGGGCAGCGGCATCCGCGTCAGCGACCAGGAGCTGAACCAGGCGATGAATGCCATCGCCCAGCAGAATGGTTCCAATCTGGACGCGCTGCGCCAGCGCCTGGCAAGTGACGGCATCGATTTCAACGACTTCCGCGCCTCGGTGCGTGACGAGATCACCGTGCAGCGCCTGCGCCAGAGCTTCGCGCAGAGCCGCATCAGCGTCAGCGAGGGCGAAGTCGATGCCGCGTTGAAGCAGCAGGCCACCGCCGGCAACCAGTACCACCTGGCGCACATCCTGATCGCCCTGCCCGACGGCGCCAATGCCGAGCAGATCGCCACCGGCCAGAAGAAGGCCGACGGCGTGAAGGCCCTGCTGGACAAGGGTGAGCTGGACTTCAATGCCGCCGCCGTACGTTACTCGGACAGCCCCAATGCACTGGAAGGCGGCGACCTGGGCTGGCGCAGCATGGACGAGATCCCGGCCGCGTTCGCGCAGCTGATGGAAAAGATGAATGCCGGTGACGTGGTTGGCCCGATCCGTGGTCCGAGCGGCTTCCAGCTGCTGAAGCTGGTGGAAGTGCGCGATTCCAGCGCCGCCGCCGGCACCCATACCGTCACCGAGTTCCACGGCCGCCACATCCTGGTGCGCGTGGACGACAACCAGACCGATGCGGCCGCCAAGGCCAAGATCGACACCCTGCGTGCCCGCATTGCCGGCGGCGCCGACTTCCAGACGGTGGCCAGAGAGTCGTCCGAGGACAACAACAGCAAGGGCCAGGGCGGCGATCTGGGCTGGTTCCCGGCCGATGCGTTCGGTCCGGCCTTCGGCCAGCAGGTCCAGAGCGTGCAGGACGGCGGTGTCAGCCAGCCGTTCCGCACCGACGCCGGTTGGCACATCGTGCAGCGCGTGGCGACCCGCCAGACCGACGTGACCAACGACAACCAGCGTGCGCAGGTCCGCGAAACCATCGGCCGCCGCAAGCTGGAAGACGAATACAACCGTTTCCTGCAGGAGCTGCGTGGCGAAGCCTACGTCAGCTTCCGCAGCGGTGACCGCGCGGAAAACACCGCGACGCCGCCGCAGTCCTGACCGATGCGCCCCGAGCTCGCTCTGGTACCGGGCGAGCCCGCCGGGATCGGCCCGGAGCTGTGCATCCGCCTGATCCAGCAGCCGCGCGATGATTGCCGGCTGCTGGCTTTCGCCGACCCGGATACCCTGCGCGCAGCCGCCGCCGCGCTGGACCTGCCCCTGCAACTGCTGCCCGAGGAAGCGGAAGCCCGCTTCCCGGGCGACCTGCGTCTGCGCGTCGTGGCCAATGCCGTCCCGAGCCGCTTCGGCCACGCCGATCCGGCCAATGCCGGCGCGGTCATCGGCGCCCTGCTCGGCGCCGGCCAGGCCTGCCTGTCGGGCGAACTGCACGGCGTGGTCACCGGCCCGGTGCACAAGGCGGTCATCAACGAGGGCGGCATCGCCTACAGCGGCACCACCGAACTGCTGGCCGACCAGGCCGGGGTGAAGGTGGTGATGATGCTGGCCAATCACATCGTGCGCGTGGCCCTGGCCACCACCCACCTGCCGCTGCGTGAGGTCGCCGATGCGATCACCGCACCCGGCCTGGAGCACACCCTGCGCACCGTGCACGCCGCGCTGCGCCGCGAGTTCGGGCTGGCATCGCCGCGCATCGCCGTGCTCGGCCTGAACCCGCACGCCGGTGAAGACGGTCACCTCGGCCGCGAGGAACTGGATCTGGTCATCCCGCTGCTGCAGCGCCTGCGCGCTGAAGGCATGGATCTGGTCGGGCCGCTGCCGGCCGACACCGCGTTCCTGCCAGGCAAGCTGGCAGGTTTCGATACGGTCTTGGCCATGTACCACGACCAGGGCCTGCCGGTGCTGAAGTACTCCGGCTTCGAGCAGGCCGTGAACCTGACCCTGGGCCTGCCCTACCCGCGCGTCGCTGTTGATCACGGTACCGCGCTGGACCTGGCCGGCCGCGGCATTGCCGATCCATCCAGCCTGCAGGCGGCAACGACGCTGTGTGCGCAGCTTGCGCGGCAACGTACACTGAGCGCATGAATTCCCCGCATTCCCCCTCCGGCCCGGTATTCACCGCCCCGGCCAAGAAGCAGCTTGGCCAGCATTTCCTGGCCGATCGCCACTACATCGACAAGATCGTGATGGCGGTCAATCCCAAGGACGGTGACCGCCTGGTCGAGATCGGCCCCGGCCAGGGAGCGATCACGCTGCCGCTGCTGCGCGTGCATCCGGCACTGACGGTGATCGAGTTCGACCGCGACCTGATCGCGCCGCTGACCGCCGCCGCCGAGCCGCTGGGCGAGCTGACCATCGTCCACCGCGACGTGCTGCGCGTGGACTTCACCGAACTGGCGGCCGGACAGCCGATCCGTCTGGTCGGCAACCTGCCGTACAACATCTCCTCGCCTATCCTGTTCCATGCGCTCGAGCATGCCGCCGTGGTCCGCGACATGCACTTCATGCTGCAGAAGGAAGTGGTCGACCGCATGGCAGCCGGCCCCGGCAGCAAGGTCTACGGCCGCCTCAGCGTGATGCTGCAGGCCTACTGCACCGTCACCTCGCTGTTCGTGGTGCCGCCGGGTGCGTTCCGGCCACCGCCGAAGGTCGATTCGGCCGTGGTGCGGCTGGTGCCGCATGATCCGGCCACGGTCGGCATCCGTGACCACGCCCGCTTCGCCGAAGTGGTCAAGGCCGCCTTCGGCCAGCGCCGCAAGACCCTGCGCAACGCACTGAACAACGTGGTGTCGGCCGACCAGTTCGCCGCTGCCGGCGTGCGCCCCGATGCCCGTGCCGAACAGCTGGACGTGGCCGAATTCATCGCCTTGGCCAATGCCTCCTGATTACACTGCCGGTATGGAAGACGCTGACGTTTACGCCATTTCCGTCGAGGTCGCACCGCGATTCCTCGATGACCAGTCCGTGCCGGAAGACGGCCGCTATGCGTTCGCCTATACGATCCGCATCCACAACCAGGGCCGGGTGGCCGCGCGGCTGGTCGCGCGCCACTGGCGCATCACCGATGCCAACGGCCGCGTCGAGCACGTCGATGGCGAAGGTGTGATCGGTGAGCAGCCGCGGCTGCGTCCCGGTGAAGACTTCCACTACACGTCCGGTGTCATGCTGGCGACCGATCACGGGACCATGCAGGGCCACTACGACATGGTCGCCGATGACGGCACCGAATTCGCCGCGCCGGTCGCACCGTTCGTGCTGGCCATCCCACGTACCCTGCACTGACACGGAGGCCGGACGATGAGTGTGTGGGCGATCGGCGACCTGCAGGGCTGCTATGACGTGACCCAGCGACTGCTGGAGAAGCTCCGCTTCGACCCCGCGCAGGACACCCTGTGGTTCTGCGGCGACCTGGTCAACCGCGGTGGTCAATCCCTGGAAACGCTGCGGCTGGTGCATTCGCTGCGCGAGCACAGCGTGGTCGTACTGGGCAATCACGATCTTTCGCTGCTGGCGGTCGGTGCACGCACCGAGGAAGAGCAGCGCAAGGTCAATCCGGACCTGCTGCGCATCGTGCAGGCCGAGGACCGCGACGAACTTCTGGACTGGCTGCGCCTGCAGAAGCTGGTGCATGTGGACCGCGAGATGGGCTGGATGATGGTGCACGCCGGCCTCGCGCCGAAGTGGACCACGCAGATGGCCGAAAAGCATGCGGCCGAAGTCGAGGTGCAACTGCACGGTGCGGGCTACCGCAAGCTGTTCCGCAACATGTATGGCGACAAGCCAAGCTGGGCACCGAACCTGTCCGGCTACGACCGTTCGCGGGCGATCATCAACGTGCTCACCCGCATGCGCTACTGCACTCCGCGCGGACGCATCGGCATCGAGGACAAGGGCACGCCGGGCACGCAGGAACAGGGACTGTATCCGTGGTTTGAAGTGCCCGGCCGGGTCGAGCGCGACCTGAAGGTCGTATGCGGCCACTGGTCGGCGCTGGGCCTGACCATCACCCAGGGCGTGCACGCCATCGACACCGGCGCGGTATGGGGCGGCAAGCTGACCGCGATCCAGCTCGATACCGATGAGCTGCGCGTGGTGCAGGTGCCCGGCCGCGATGTACCTGCTCCGGTTCCGAATGCCCGGCCGCCGGCGCGACCGGCCCACGAGCGGTCTACCGCTGCGGCACAGGGCAAGGAACAGGGCGGCGGAAACACCGCTGCCAACCCGGGCAACCGCGGCCCACGTCGCCGCCGTCGGCGCGGTGGTGGTGGTGGTGGCGGTACGGGTGGCGGCAACAGCACCGGCACGCCGCCGCAGGGCTGAGCCCTCAGGGAGCCGAGCATGGCTCGGCTCTACAGGTGCACGGCGATCAGCGGCGCACGTAATGCACGAAGCGGAACGCGTAGGCGTGGCGTTCGTCGGCCGGATGCGGCTCACTGCTTGTTTCCCGCCACAGCTGCGGGTCCACCTCCGGGAAATGGGTGTCGGCCGGCACTTCGGCATCGACCCAGGTCAGGTACAGGTCACTGGCCTGGTCCAGCAGCTGGCGGAAGATCTCGCCGCCTCCGATGACACACAGCTCACCGGCACCCTCGCCTTCAGCGATCGCCTTCGCTTCGTCCAGCGAGCCCACCGCGCGCATGCCCTCGAACGGCACCTGGCCGCTGCGGGTCAGCACCAGGTTGGTCCGCCCCGGCAGAACGCGGCCGATCGACTCGGCCGTCCTGCGCCCCATCAGGATCGGCTTGCCCAGGGTGAGCGCCTTGAAGTGCTTGAAGTCATCCGGCAGGTGCCAGGGCATGGCATTGCCCTGGCCAATGCCACGGTTGCGATCCAGCGCCACGACCATCGAAAGCTTCATCGCGCTCACACCGCCACCGGCGCCTTGATCGCCGGATGTGGATCGTATCCGTCGATGCGGATGTCGTCGAACTGGAAGCCGAACAGATCGGTCACCTCCGGGTTCAACCACAGCTTCGGCAGCGCTCGCGGCGAGCGCGAGAGCTGCTCGCGGGCCTGCTCGAAATGGTTCGAATACAGGTGCGCGTCGCCCAGCGTGTGCACGAAATCGCCGACGCCCAGGCCGGTCGCCTGCGCAACCATATGGGTCAGCAGCGCATAGCTGGCGATGTTGAACGGCACGCCGAGGAAGATGTCGCCGCTGCGCTGGTACAACTGGCAACTGAGCCTGCCATCGGCCACGTAGAACTGGAACAGGTTGTGGCAGGGCATCAGCGCCATCTGCGAGAGCTCGCCCACGTTCCAGGCGCTGACCACCAGCCGCCGCGAATCGGGATTGCGCCTGATCTCGTCCACCAGCCACTGCATCTGGTCGATCTCGCGACCATCGGCGGTGGCCCAGCTGCGCCACTGCTTGCCGTACACCGGGCCAAGATCACCGTTGCCGTCGGCCCATTCGTCCCAGATCCTTACCTGGTTGTCCTTCAGGTAGCCGATGTTGGTATCGCCTTTCAGGAACCACAGCAGCTCGTGGATGATCGAGCGCAGGTGCAGTTTCTTGGTGGTGACCAGCGGGAAACCTTCGTTGAGGTCGAAGCGCATCTGCCAGCCGAACACGCTGCGGGTGCCGGTACCGGTGCGGTCGCTCTTCTCCGTCCCGTGCTCCAGCACGTGCGAGAGCAGGTCCAGGTAGGCCTTCATGCCTTGCCCTCCACCGCCAGCGGCTGCGGCTGCAGTACCGGTGCGCGGCGCGACATCGCCAGCAGCACCAGGCCCAGCGCGATCAGCGGCAGGCTGAGGATCTGGCCGCGGGTGAGCCAGTCGAACGCTACGTAGATGCCGTTGTCGGGCATGCGCACGAATTCCACCGCGAAGCGGAAGACACCGTACATCAGCGCGAACAGCCCCCCCACCAGATAGCGATGGCGTGGCTTGGCCGACACCGCCCACAGCACCACGAACATCACCAGCCCCTCGAGGAAGGCTTCATACAGCTGCGAGGGGTGGCGTGCGTACTGGTTCAGCGCGCCGGTCGCGAACTGCGCCTGCAGGGTCGCGTGGTCAAGCTGGTTCAGCGGCGCCGGCAGGCCGGACGGAAACACCACGCCCCAGCTGCCGTCGGTGTACTTGCCCCACAGCTCTGCGCCGATGAAGTTGCCGATGCGGCCAAAACCCAGGCCCAGCGGCACCAGCGGCGCCATGAAGTCCATGGTGTCGAAGAAGTGCAGCCTGTGCTTGCGCGACCACCACCAGCAGGCGCCCAGCACGCCGAGCAGGCCGCCGTGGAAGCTCATGCCGCCATCCCACACCTTGAACAGCAGCAGCGGGTTGTGCAGGAAATCGCCCAGCGCGTAGAACAGCATGTAACCGATGCGCCCGCCCAGCACGACGCCCAGCATGGCGTAGAACAACAGGTCGGAGAATCCGTTGGCATCGACGCCGGGCAGGCGCCCGGCGGCGATCCGGCGACGACCGAGCAGCCAGGCGGCGGTGAAACCCAGCAGGTACATGATGCCGTACCAATGCACCTTGATCGGCCCCAGCGAGAGGGCGATGGGGTCGATGTCGTGGAAATAGATCATGGAAGACGCCTGGCAGGAGTACGGGTATTTTAGCGCCCCGACCCGGCCCGGGACCGGGGCTCAGCCCAGGATCTGCGGCGCATTCGGGAGCGCGTCATCCTCCGACCGCGTCGAGGCCGGAAAGTGCCCTTCCACCAGGCTGGACACTTCGTCGATCGCATCGCGCAGCGCATCCACCGGACTGGCGCCGCGCAGGCCTTCGCGCAGGTGGGTGCACACCCGCTGCCACTGCGCCGCGCTGACCCGGTCGCTCAGGCCCCGGTCGGCGACGATCTCGATGGCATGGTCGGCCAACAGCAGGTAGATCAGTACGCCGTTGTTGTGCCGGGTATCCCAGGTGCGCAGGTGGGCGAACGCCTGCTCCGCCGCCTGGCGCGGCGTGATTCCGCGCCAGACCGCGTGCAGCGGCAGATCGGCTTCGACAGCGAACATCACCTGGCCGCCGTGGCGCTGCTCACCGGCAGCGATGGCCGCGGTGATCGCCTGCAGCGTCGCGGGGGGAAACGCCCGTCGTACCGAGGGCGAGAACAGATGACGGCAAAGACGACGGATCATCACCAACCTCCCGAAGCACCACCGCCGCCGGAACGGCCACCGCCGCCACCCCAGCCGCCACCGCCGCCGAAACCACCGCCGCCCCCGAACCCGCCCCCACCGCCCCAGCTGCCGCCGCCCCAGC
>NZ_JASGBV010000089.1:0-20651 GCF_030053245.1 Stenotrophomonas sp. RS-48 | reverse complement strand
CGCTGCGAAGGGCCGCAGACTGCCGAGGAGCTGGGTGCCCGCCTGGGCCTGACCGCGCCGGACCGGGCCGAAGCGCTGTCGCGCCGGCTGGGTGCGATGGTCCGTGATGGCCAGCTGGTGCAGAACCGCCGTGGAGGTTTCGCGCCGGTGCAGGCGCTGAGCCTGGTCACCGGTGTGGTGATCGCCAATCCGGAAGGATTCGGGTTCCTGCGCCCGGTCGAGGGCGGCGACGACCTGTTCCTGCCGCCCTATGAAATGCGCAAGGTGATGCACGGCGACAAGGTGCTGGCGCGTGTCACCGGCATCGATCATCGCGGCCGCCGCGAAGGCAGCATCGCCCGCGTGCTCGAGCGCGGCATGACCCGTCTGATCGGTCGCTTCAGCATCGAGATGGGCATCAATTACGTGGTGCCTGATGACAAGCGCGTGCAGCGCAACGTGCAGGTGCCGCCTGATCAGACCGGAGGTGCGCGTGACGGCCAGCTGGTGGTCTGCGAGCTGACGCAGGCGCCGGACAGCCGCCGTCCGCCGATCGGCCGCATCATCGCCGTACTGGGTGACAAGCTGACCGCCTCGCTGGTGGTGGAGACTGCCATCCACGGCCACGAGCTGCCGTTCGAGTTTCCGCAGGAGGTGCTGGACGAGGCCGCCGCGGTGCCGCTGGTGGTCGAGCCGGCGATGATCGGCGACCGCGTCGACCTGCGTCGCACGCCGCTGGTGACCATCGATGGCGAGGATGCCAAGGACTTCGACGATGCGGTGTATTGCGAGCCGAACGCGGAGGGTTTCCGCCTGGTGGTGGCCATCGCCGATGTCTCCAACTATGTGCGTCCGGGCACGCCGCTGGATGAGGAGGCACAGAAGCGCGCTACCTCGGTGTACTTCCCGGGCTTCGTCGTGCCGATGCTGCCGGAGACCCTGTCCAACGGTATCTGCTCGCTGATGCCCAAGGTCGACCGCATGTGCTTCGTCTGCGACATGCAGATCGACCGCGATGGCCAGGTCGTCCACTCGCGCTTCTACGAAGCGGTGATGAATTCGCACGCACGCCTGACCTATACCCAGGTGTGGCAGGCCGTGGGCGAGGACGATGCCGGCGCGAAGGCCGTCATCGGCGATCTGCTGCCCCAGGTGCAGCGCCTGCACCAGCTGTACAAGGTGCTGGCCAAGGCCCGTGCCAAGCGCGGGGCCATCGAGTTCGAGAGCAGTGAAGTGCGCTTCGTTCTGGACAATCGTGGCGAAGTCACCCAGGCGGGCATGCTGGTGCGCAACGACGCGCACAAGCTGATCGAGGAATGCATGATCGCCGCCAACGTGGAGGCGGCCAAGTACCTGCTGTCGCACCATGTGCCGGCGCCGTACCGCGTCCACGAGAAGCCGCCGGAGACCAAGTACGCCGACCTGCTGGAATTCCTCAAGGAGTTCAAGCTGAGCCTGCCGCCGTGGTCGAAGGTGCGCCCCGGTGACTACACCAAGCTGTTGAAGAAGATCCGCGACCGTCCCGATGCCACGCTGCTGGAGTCGGTGCTGCTGCGCAGCCAGAGCCTGGCCGTCTACAGTCCGGACAACCACGGTCACTTCGGGCTCGCGCTGGAGGCGTACGCGCACTTCACTTCGCCGATCCGCCGCTATCCCGATCTGCTGGTGCATCGCGCGATCAAGCATGCGTTGTCGGGCAAGCCGCTGGACAAGTTCACCTACACCGCACGCGAGATGGCAGCGCTGGCGCTGCAGTGCTCCGAGCGCGAGCGCCGCGCTGACGAGGCCGAACGCGAGGTCGACGAGCGTTACCGGGCCGCGTGGATGGAGAAGCATGTCGGCGGCCAGTTCGATGGCGTGATCAGTGGCGTGACCAGCTTCGGTCTGTTCGTGGAACTGGACGATTCCAAGGTGCAGGGCCTGGTCCATGTCACCCAGCTGCCGCAGGACTATTACAAGTTCGATGCGACCCGCAAGACGCTGACCGGTGAACGTCGTGGCAGCAGCTACCGGCTGGGTGACCGCGTGCGCATCCTCGTACTGAAGGCCAGCATGGAAGAGCGCAAGATCGACTTCCGGCTGGTCGAACACAAGGGCGAGGAAGAAGAGGCAGGACTGTCGCCGCTGCCCGAACGCGGCAAACCGACCAAGCGCAGGAAAGAGAAGTACTGATCCGTAGAGCCCGTTCCGGAGGAAAGCAGCATGCAGGGCCAACCCGAGTACAGCGGCGGCTGCCAGTGCGGTGCCATCCGCTTCCAGGTGCGCGGTGAACTGTCCGACAGTTCGATCTGCCACTGCCGGATGTGCCAGAAGGCCTTTGGCGCGTATTACGCGCCTTTGGTCTCGGTGCGCGGCGTGCAGTTCAGCTGGACCCGCGGCCAGCCGCGCTATTTCCAGTCCTCCAATGTGGTCCGGCGCGGTTTCTGCGGCGACTGCGGCACGCCGCTGACCTATGAAGCCCCCGACGGCATGGCCGTGGCGGCGGGGGCGTTTGACCAGCCGGAACGGTTGCCGCCGACGATCCAGTACGGTGTCGAGCGCAAGCTGCCCTTCGTCGATGCCCTGGGCAGCCTGCCGGCACGGCGGACGGAGGAGGACGTGGCGGTACTGGACTTCCTGGCTGCGATCGTTTCCCACCAGCATCCCGACCACGACACGCCACACTGGCCGCCGCGCAGCCGTTCAACCGAAGGGTGAACGGCGGGTAGCGCCGGGCCCTGCCCGGCGAGCGCGAAGCGCGGCCGTCGCCGATGCTCTACCATAGCCACCCCCTTTCCGGTCCCGCCCGCATGAGCAAGAACAGCCAGTGGATCGTCGGCGTCAACGCCGTCGCCTCCTCCATCGAGAACGACGCCGAGAACGTCCGCGAAGTGCTGGTCGAGGCCGGTGCGAAGAATCCGCGCCTGACCGAAATCGAAGAGAACGCGCGCCGCAAGGGCATCGATGTCCGCCGGGTCACCGCGCAGGCGCTGGACGGCGTTGGCGGTGCAGTCCGCCACCAGGGCGTGGCCGCGCGCTATGCCGCTGCGCGCACCTACAGCGAGAATGAACTGGAAGGCCTGGTCACTGCCGCTGAAGGCCGGGCCCTGCTGCTGGTGCTGGATGAGGTACAGGACCCGCACAACCTGGGCGCCTGCCTGCGTTCGGCCGCGGCGGCCGGTGCCACTGCGGTGATCATTCCCAAGGACAAGTCGGCGACGGTGAATGCCACCGTGCGCAAGACCTCGGCCGGCGCCGCCGACCGTATCCCGGTGGTGGCCGTGACCAACCTGTCGCGCTGCCTGAAGGATCTGCAGAAGCAGGGCGTGTGGATCTACGGCCTGGCCGGTGAAGCGACCGCGTCGCTGTACGATCTGGACCTGAAGGGCAACATCGCCCTGGTGCTGGGGGGTGAAGCCGACGGCCTGCGCCGCCTGACCCGCGAGAACTGCGATGGACTGGTCAAGATCCCGATGCCGGGCGAGATCGAGAGCCTGAACGTATCGGTCGCCGCGGGTGTCAGCCTGTTCGAGGCCGTGCGCCAGCGCGGCTGATCGTCCCGTGGTAGCGCCGGGCCATGCCCGGCGGATCCAGTCCGACCACGCTCATGGCGTGCCGCGCTCCACGCCGCCGGGCATGGCCCGGCGCTACCCCGCGCTGCCGCCCAGCGCCTTGAACAGCGTCACATCGTTGGTCAACTGGCTCTGCCGGACGCGGGCCAGTGACAACTCCGCATCGCGCCGGGTCTGCTGGGCTTCCAGCCAGGTCCGCAGGTCGGTGGCACCCACGCGGTAGCGCACTTCCTGCATGCGTTCCACTTCCACCGCCTCGTCATACGAGGCCTGCGACGCCGCCACCTGGCGCGCCAGCTGCTCGCGTGCCGACAGCGCGTTGTCCACTTCCGACAGGGCGGTGTACAGCGTCTTGCGGAACCCGGTCGCGGCGATCTGGTAGTTGGTACCGGCCACGTCGGTATCCAGCTGTGCGCGCTGCAGGTTGAGGAAGGGCAGGGACAGGCCGGCACCGAGCGTGGCCACCGGATTGCGCAGGACATCGCCCAGCGAGGTCGCGCTGGAACCGAGGCTGCCGGTCAGGCTCAACGCCGGGTAGTACTGGGTGGCGGTGACCTTGATCGTCTTCAGGCTGTTGCGCAGCCGCAGCTCGGCCGCGCGCAGGTCGGGACGGCGAGCGAGCAGGTCCGCCGGCAGGCCTTCAGCGATGGCAGGGCTGCGTGCCTGCAGCAGGTTCTGCGGCTCGTCCTGTTGCGGCCAGGGGGTGCCGTCGAGCAGCACGGTCAGCGCATTGCGCACTTCCACGCGCTGCTGTTCCAGCGCACTCTGCGCAGCGCGCTGCGACTGCAGGTTCTGCAGGGCCTGGCGTACTTCCAGGCGCGAAACCGCACCGGCGTCGAAACGGGCCTGGACCAGTTCGCGGGTGCGTTCCAGCCGCTCCAGGTTGGCCTGGCCGGTGCTGATCGACTGGTTGAGATACGCCAACGCCCAGTACTGGCTGATGGCATCGCCGATCACCAGCAGGGCGGTGTTCTGTCGATCTTCCTCGGTGGCTTCAGCCTCCCAGCGTGCGATGTCGCGCTGGGTCCTGAGCCGGCCCCACAGATCGACTTCCCAGGCCAGCGAAACGCCGGTGGAATAGCTGCGGCGCCAGTCGTCGGCCTGGTCGGTGGCACGGCTGCCGCTGCCACTGACGCCCGACGAGGACGGCTGTGGCCAAAGCGCGTTGCTGGCCAGTCCGGCCTGCAGGCGGGAACGCTGCACGGCCAGGCCGGCGGCGGCAAGGTCACTGTTGGCGGCCAGCGCCCGGGCTACCAGCCGGTCCAGACGTTCATCGCCGAAACCGCTCCACCAGACATCCTCTCGGATGTCGCGGGCAGGCGTATCCAGGCTGCTGCGCGGAGCGTCCACCGGTGCGTTGAGTGCGGCATTGCCACGCCCATAAGTAGCAGCCACGTCGGGATCGGCAACCGGATAACGGCCGACCGAGGCACAGCCGGACAGGGCAATCAGTACGGCGCCGGCCAGCAGCAGGCGCGAGGGAGCAGGAAAGGGGAGCATGGGCATCGTCTTCATTCGCGGGCCAGGGCCTCCACCGGGTCGAGCTGCGCGGCATTGCGCGCGGGAAGGAAGCCGAAGCCCACGCCGATCAGGGTGGAACAGGCAAATGCGGCGATGATCGAAGCGGTGGAGAACAGCACCTGGAAGTCGCTGGCGAAACGTCCGATCATCGAGCCCAGCAGCAGCGCCAGGCCGACGCCGAGCAGGCCTCCGAGCAGGCACACCAGCACCGCCTCGATCAGGAACTGCTGGCGGATGTCACTCTGCCGGGCACCCACGGCCATGCGCACACCGATCTCGCGGGTCCGCTCGGTGACCGAGACCAGCATGATGTTCATCACGCCGATGCCACCGACCAGCAGTGCGATGGCGGCGATCGCGCCGATCAGCAGGGTCATCGTGCGTGTGGTCTGCTCGATGGTCTCGCGGATTTCGGCGCTGTTGCTGAGGAAGAAATCCTCGGTACCATGGCGCATCGTCAGCAGGCGGGTGATCGCCTCCTGCGCGGCGTCCATCGGCGTGGCGTCATCCACGCGCACGGTGATGCTGGAGACGTGACTCTGGCCCAGCATGCGTGACATCACGGTCGTGTACGGCACCCAGATGCTGAGACTGGTGCTGCCACCAAAACCGAAGCTCTGCCGCTTGGCGACACCGACCACCCGCACCGGCACGTTGCCGAGCAGGATGACCTGGCCGACAGGATCGACATCGGGGAAGAACTGGGTCTGGGTGTTCTCGTCGATGATCGCGACCTGGGCCAGCCCTCGCACCGCATCGGCATCGAAGAAGCTGCCACTGAGCAGGGTCACGCCCTTCACCCGGAAGAACTGCTCGCCAACGCCGCTGACCTGGGCGGTGGAGGACTGGTTGCGGTAACGCGCGGTGACCGAGGTCGACACGCTGGGCGTGGCGCTGTCCACGTAGCTCTGCCGTGAGAGCGCATCGGCATCGCTGGCCTTGAGCGTCTGCACACGTGCAGAGCGCATGTCGCCGAAACCGCGGCCGGGATACACATCGATGGTGTTGGTTCCCAGCGCGCTGATGTTCTGCAGGATCTGCTGCTGCGAGCCGTTGCCGAGCGCGACCACCGAGACCACCGAAGCAATGCCGATGATGATGCCGAGCATGGTCAGGAACGTGCGCAGGCGATGCGCGTTCATCGCCAGCAGGGCCATGCGGAACGCTTCGGTGAAGCGGTCGCGCGCTGCGCGCCAGCTGTTGCCGTGGGCAACACCGGTGCTGGCCTCGCGTCGCGCGCGATAGGACGGCGCATCAGGATTGGCGCGGTCGGCGATGATCTCGCCATCGCGGATCTCGATGATGCGCTGGGCATGCTCAGCCACGCTCATGTCGTGGGTGACGATGATGATGGTATGTCCCTCGGCATGCAGCTCGCCCAGGATCGCCATCACCTCTTCGCCGGATTTCGTATCCAGGGCGCCGGTGGGTTCATCGGCCAGGATCACCTCCCCGCCGTTCATCAATGCACGCGCGATCGACACACGCTGCTGCTGGCCACCGGACAGCTGGCCCGGCTTGTGATGCATGCGGTCGCCCAGGCCGAGCCGTTGCAGCAGCTGCTCGGCCCGCGCGTTGCGTACCGGGCCGGGGCTGCCCGCGTATACCGCCGGCACTTCCACGTTGCCGCGTGCATCCAGGTCACCGAGCAGGTGGTAGCGCTGGAAGATGAAGCCGAAATGCCCGCGCCGCAGTTCGGCCAGCTCGTCCGGCTGCATCCGGCCGGTTTCGCGGCCGGCCACCTGGTAGCTGCCCCGGGTGGGGCGATCCAGGCAGCCGAGGATGTTCATCAGGGTGGACTTGCCCGAACCGGACTGGCCGACGATGGCGACCATTTCGCCGGCGTGGATGTCCAGGTTGACGTCGCGCAGCACGGCAATGACGTCGTCGCCGGCCGGGAACTCGCGTCGCAGGTCACGCAGGCGCAGCAACGGCGCCGTCGTGCTCATCGGCGCGGGCCCATGCCCGGGCCGCCGACGCGCATCTGCATGCCTCCCCGGTTGCCGCCGCCCGCAGACGCTGCCGCTGCGCTGGCCTCGCCGACCACCACGCGTTCGCCCTCCTGCAGACCTGAGAGGATTTCAGCCGATGCACCGTTGTTGATGCCGACCTTGACCTTGCGCGGTTGTGGCTGGCCCCGATCATCCACCACCCGTACCACGCGCTCGCCGTCGCGGGTCTTCGGCCCCAGTGCCACCGCCGGTACCATCAGCACGCCCTTGGCCTGCTTGAGCAGGACCGACACCTGCGCGGTCATGTCGATGCGCAGGGTGCCGTCCGGATTCTCCACGTCGAACAGGGCGTTGTAGTACACCGCGCTGCTGGAGCTGGAACTGGAAGAGCTGCTGGAGCTGGACGAGCTTTCATTGGCAATCGATGCCGGTGCCGGATTGATCTGCCGCAGCGTGGCGTGATACTTCCGGTCCGGGTCGCCCAGCGTGGTGAAGTACACCGGCATGCCGGCCTTGATCTTCACAACGTCCGCCTCGGACACCTCGGCATTGACCGTCACCACGTCCAGGCGCGCCAGCATGACGATGGTCGGCGCGGTCTGGTTGGCGTTCACCGTGCGGCCTTCCTCGGCCACCACGGCGACCACGGTGCCGTCCATGGGCGCGGTGATCCGGGTGTAGGCCAGGTTGGCCCGGGCGGTGCCCAGCTCGGTTTCGCGACCCTTGATCTGTGCCTCGTAGGACTGCAGCTGGGCGCGCGCGGTTTTCAGCTGCGCTTCGGCGGCATCGTACTCCTGGCGGGAGGTGGCCTCGGCGGCCAGCATCTGCTGCTGGCGTGCGAATTCCAGCTCGGCCTGGCGCAGTGTCGCCTGCTGCACCGCCCGCTGCGCGATCACCTGGTCCAGCGAGGCCTGTGCGTTGAGCACCTGGTTCTGCTGGGTGGTGGCGTCGATCTCGGCGATCAGGTCGCCTTCCTTCACCGTATCGCCCAGCTGCACCTTCAGCGATTTGATCTGGCCGGAGGCCTGCGCACCTACGCTGACCAGCTTGTAGGCGTCGATCACGCCGGTCGCCTCAACGGTCTGTTCGATGTCGCCACGGCCTACGGGGGTGGTGGCCAGGGCCGGAGCGGCCGGCTTGCGCAGCAGCCACCAGGCGGCCACGGCAGCGATCAGGACGAGCAGGGCGGCCAGCATCAGGCGGCCCCGGCGGGTTGCGGGCAACAGGCGGCGGATCACGTGGTGGCTTCACTCTCGGTGCCGCGATGGCGGCGATGGTGGGCATTGTGAAGACCGGGCGATCAACCGCTCAATCCTCAGGGTGTGTCTGTGTGTAACACTGTCGGCGAAAGCGCGTATCGACAGGTATCCGGCCCGCGGGTGGATACAGTGGTACGCATTGGCCAGGATGCGGTTCAGCTCCCGACACGGGATGATCCGCGACATGGAGACTGAAAACCCGATGCATCGACTGCTGATCGTCGACGACGACAACGACATCCGCACCCTGCTGGCCGAACAGCTCGGCCGCGCCGGCTACCAGGTCAGCACGGCGGCCGACGGCACCAGCATGCGCCAGCTGCTGGAGCGCGAACACGTGGACCTGATCGTGCTCGACCTCAACCTGCCGCGCGAGGATGGCCTGACCCTGTGCCGTGACCTGCGCGCTCGCTCGAACACGCCGGTGATCATGCTGACCGCCCGCGCGGAACCGATCGATCGCGTGCTGGGCCTGGAAATGGGCGCCGATGACTATCTGGCCAAGCCGTTCGAGCCGCGCGAGCTGCTGGCGCGCATCCGCAACGTGCTGCGCCGTACCGAAGCCCTGCCGGCCAATCTGGAGCCACTGGCGGTGCGCCGTGCACGATTCTCGCGCTGGGTGTTCGATCTGGAGCACCGCCACCTGGTCGATCCGGATGGGCGCGTGGTGGTGCTGTCCGGCGCGGAGTTCCGCTTGCTGCGGGTATTCATCGCACATGCCAACAAGGTCCTGTCGCGCGAGCAGCTGGTCGCGCTCAGCAGCGGCCGTAACTATGAGGCGCAGGATCGCGCGATCGACCTGCAGGTCAGCCGCCTGCGCAACAAGCTGGGTGACGATGGCGGTCCCGATGGGCTGATCAAGACCGTGCGCAACGAAGGCTATGTCCTCGCCTCGGCCGTCAACCTGGAATAAGCCGCGATGAATCGCCTGCGCCACTTTCTGTCCTCGATGGTCGGGCGGCTGTTCGTGATCCTGCTGCTGGGCATGTCGGTGGCGGCGATCGGCGCGACCATGCTGGCCACCTCCAAGCGGCAGCAGGAGTTCGAGCGGCAGAACCTCAACCGCATCGCCGATCGCCTGCAGGGCTACGTCAATCTGCTCGACGGCAATCCCGAGCTGCGCGAGCGCCTGCTGGAAGTGGGCGGGCCGAGCGTGCGCGCGCTGCAGTCCGGTGCGCGCGTGGGACGTGCCGATGCTGCGCTGATGGAAGTGCTGGAGGACCGCCCGGGCCCGGTCGCGCGGGCGCAGGTGCACTTCACTTCGTTCCGCTCCTGCATTCCCAGGCTGCAGGAACTGCTGCCACCGCCGCCGCCCGGCTACCGCAAGCATCCTCGCGAGCGCGATCCGGCGTTCATCCCGCCCAAATGCCGCGCGGTGGACGTCACCCTCAACGACGGTACGTTGCTGAAGCTGGCACTGGATTCCCCTGCGGTGGCCCACAACGGCATCCTGGCCGTGGACCCGCTGTTCCTGACCCTGCTTGTGCTGGCCATCGCGGTACTGGCCTACATCGTGGCCCGCATGGCCAGCGCACCGCTGCAGGAGCTGGCCGCCGCCGCCGAGGATCTTGGCGACGACCTGCAGCGCGATCCGCTGCCGCTGCGCGGCCCGCGTGAAGTACAGCGCGCCGCCGAGGCCTTCAATGCCATGCAACACCGCCTGCAGCGACACCTGGCCGAGCGTACGCAGATGCTGGCGGCGATCACCCACGATCTGCAGACACCGCTGACCCGCCTGCGCCTGCGGCTGGAGAACGTGACCGATGAGGCACTGCGCGAGCGCCTGATCGGCGATCTGGCTGCGATGCAGGCACTGGTCCGCGAAGGCCTGGAACTGGCCCGAAGTGCCGAGAGCGCCGAGCAGCGCGCTGCACTGGACCTGGATTCGCTGCTGGAGAGCATCGTCGAGGACACCGCAGAAGGTGGTGCCGATGTCGTCTTCGAGGGCAGGAGCGATGCGGTGCTGATGCTGCGGCCACTGGCGATGCACCGCCTGTTCTCGAACCTGGTGGACAACGCGGTGATGTACGGCCAGCGCGTGCGGGTGCGCATCGAGCGGGGCGGCGGCAGCATCACCGTGGTGGTGGCCGATGATGGCCCCGGCCTGGCCGACGACCAGTTGGAAGCCGTATTCGACCCGTTCGTGCGGGTGGAGACCTCGCGTTCGCGCGAAACCGGTGGGGCCGGGCTGGGCCTGACCATTGCGCGCGCTCTGGCCGAGAAGGACGGCGCGCGGCTGTGGCTGCGCAACCGTGCCGAGGGCGGACTGGAAGCCGTGGTGCAATGGCCGGCCAGTGCACAGGTGGTGGCGCCGGGTCGGGCAGGCTGAGCAGACGCGGTGGGAGCTGCGTTCCGGCAGGCCCCACGCAAAACTGACGCGATAGCCCTGCCTGCAGCACGATAGGGCGAATGCGTCACCCACGGTAATTGCCTGCGCTGCAAGGCGTTTTACAGGCAGTCGAGGCAATTGCGTCAGCGTTGAATTGCCTGCGCTGCGTGCGGCCGGTCACCTGAAGCCATCGAAGTTCCTTGCGGATGGCAGATGGCACGGATGTGGATCGTGGTGGGCGACGCCACCACGGGCGGCGGGCGGGTGCTGACCGGATCGTCGAATACGGATATCGAAGGCAAGGCCGTCGCCTGCGTGGGCGACAAGGCAACGTGCCCGAAGCATGGCGGCGCGTTCGAGATCGTCACCGGGGACCCGACGCTGATCCTCGATGGCAAGCCGATCGCGCGCGAAGGCGATTCGCTGGCCTGTGGCTGCAGGTTGCTCGGAGGTGCTCAGTCGCTGGTGTATGTGGTTGACGGCGGTGGCGGTGGCGGTGGCGGTGCGTCGGTCTCCGCGCCGCCGGCCGCGCCGGCAGCAGTGGACCTGTGGAACGCCACGCCGCCGCCCAGCGGTTTCGTTGCCCGCGATGCGGTCGCTACGCGCGAGGTCGTGCTGCATTGCCACTACGGCGACCTGGACTGCACGCCCGCGCGCGGTGTCAGTTACCGGGCGACCCTGTCCGATGGCCGCGTGCTCAGCGGCCATCTCGATGACGAAGGTCGTGCACGCCTGCCGCAGGTAAGCGTGGGGCCGGTGCAGGTGATCTACCAGCACGAGGCCGACAGCACCGACTCGGCTGAGATCGAGGCCTGCCGCGAACGCCTTCGCGCGGCCCTGCAGCGCATCGTGCAGCAGACCCGGCAGGATTTTGCTGCGGACTGGCGGCAATGGAACAGTGCCAGCGCTGCGCATCGGGCCTTCTTGATGGAACTGAATCGCATCGAAGGCCAGGCCAGAGGCGCATGGGACTGGGCCAGCGGCAGCGTGGAAGCGGTGTGGCAGCTGGCGGTGCTGCGCTTCAAGGCCGATGCGGAACTGCGCGAACTGAGCGGACTGCTGCTGACGGGCGACTGGGACGGGCTGGATGCACGCATCGCGGGGCATCGTGCAGCAGGCGAGCAGGTGCTGGACAAGGCCAGTGCGATCAAGGAGCAGCTGATCCTGCTGTTCGACGACGGCCCGACCTGGCAGCTGTTGGCGGCGTTCCCCGCGGACTGGGCGAAGGCGGTGCCGCCAGACGAGCTGCAGGAGCTGACCCAGCGCTACGGCAGCCAGTTTGCGCTCGATGTCGTGATCAGCGTGCTGCTGGGCGCGTTCAGCGCAGGCACGGCCGGAACCGCCTATGGCGGCGCAACCTGGGCGGCCCGGATCGGGCGGTTGGGGCAGCGTCTGGCAGCGCTGCTGGACGAGCTGGGCGAGGCGTTCACCGCATTGGCGCGGGCATTGCGCTTGCGCAAGCGTCGGCACACGGAAAGCCGGGCGCCGGACGCCGATGGGGTGGTGGAAACCCGACTGCCGCGCACGCGCGCCGCAGGTGCCGCGTTCGGTGAGGCGAGGGCGCATCAAGCGATGCTGGACAAGGGCCTGACGCCAGTGGGAAAGACCGATGGCGTGTATCGTCCGGGAGAGAATGGCATCGATGGGGTCTACAGCCACCCGGATCCGCCGCCCGACTATGTGATCACCGAAGCGAAGTACAACACGGGCCGGTTGGGGGGACCGTACAGGGACGGTACGCGGCAGATGGACAGCGAATGGATAAACGAGCGTCTTGATTCCAAGGTGGGGGTCGTAGAGGCAAGAAGGATGAGGGATGCGATGAATCAGGGGCGGGTTGAGTCGATTCTGATCAGGGTGGCCGAAGATGGCACGACGCAGTCCTACAAGCTTGGCGTGGACGGAAGGGTGATTGGCCCTTCATCATTTTGAACTGGACCGATGATGCGCGATAGCAGGAAATCCAAGGCATATTTCTCTGGAATCATCGAGTTCCGGCTGGATGAGGTTGCAGAGGTCGTTGATCGTATTGATTCACACAGGTACACCGACGTCGGACGCGCCAATGCATCGAGTTCCGTGTTTTCCCTGCTCCTTCAGATAATGGTCATGCGCTACTCGCGTGGCGACGATCTGGTTGAAGTGCTGGGGGGGCTGGAAGAATTGCTGCTTGCAAGGCGGCGCGTTGATCTGTGCGCCGATGCCTTGGGCGCACAGGATCAGATGATTCGTGCAGTGTGGGAGGATCTTCGGCCGGACAGGTACACAAAGTACCTCTGGTGGTTGGCATTCTCGGTTGCCGCGGGTATGGAGGGCTCTTATGTGCGAAGTGCACTTGGCTTGATGAAGCACGCCGGGGAAGACGAGCTTTTCGACAGAGTTGCGATTGCATTGGGAGACACAGGCCGACCCGCTGCCAATCACGTGCTGTATCGCCAGTACCTTCCGCTAGCAAAGGCCGTCGCATCGATCCAGGACCGACCGGGGCTCGTAAAGAAGTTCCTGGATGGCTGGTATGCGGGCAGCCGCAACCTCTATTGGCACGGGAATCACCGTGACGACGACAGCGGCTACATGGGCTACTGGGCCTTTGAGGCCGCGCTGGTCGTGATGCTGTTCGATATCGACGATTCGAGCTTCCGCGACCACGAGTACTACCCGGCCGATCTGGTGGCTTATTACAGGCGTTGTGCTGGCGCAGGTATCTGATGGTCAGGCGGCTCAGATGCTTGCACCGGGTGCGGGGACGAATCGAGCGCGGCGGCGATGTGATCAGCCAGCGGCTTCGTCGCCCGCGACGCGGTCGCCGGAGGTGAGGTGGTGCTGCATCGCCACTACGGCGACCCTACCCGATACCGAGTGCTCGGCGGCCACATGGATGGCGAGGGCGGCGCACGCGCGCCGCAGGCGCCGCGTTCGGCGAGGCGATGGCGCATCAGGCGATGCTGGGCAAGGGCCTGACGCCAGTGGGAAAGACCGATGGCGTGTATCGTCCGGGAGAGAATGGCATCGATGTGGCCTACAGCTACCCGGATCCGCCGCCTGACATACATTGGTGATGAAAAAATCGGCGACACTGGTTCTTTGATCGGCCCGTGGGGCGATGGCGCATGAGTGCGCAGCGTGACACCCGGATGCTGGAGCCGTACTTCACGGATTGGATCGATTATGACTCCGTGGAGGTGGCGCGTACTGATCATTCAATCGCGACTCGAGCCTATCCTCCCAAGGGATGTGTTCTCGGCGCGTCGGATGTGTCCGGTCGCATCCTTCGTCGGTTGGTCATGCGATTCTCAAGGGGCGACGCTATTGTTTTGCTTCATGATGACCTGAACCAGCTGCTTGTTTCGCGTGCGCAGCTCCTGCATCAGTGTGATCAATTGCCTTTGGAGGACCAGAACTATCGTGCACAGTTCGAGGATCTTCGTGAAGATCACTACGTCGATCACCTCTGGTGGCTGGCGATCGCGGTCAGCGCCGGTATGGGTTCGACCTACCTTGCGAAGGCCCTCACGCTGATTGGGAATGCGGGAAAGGATCGACTCTTTGACGAAATCGCGATACTGCTGGTTGAAGACGGAAGAGTTCCGGCGAGGCAGGTGCTGTATCGCCAGTACCTCCCGCTCATGGAAGCAATCGCCTCACCCTCGGACCGGCCCGGGCTCGTAAAGAAATTCCTGGACGGCTGGTATGCAGGCAGCCGCAACGTGTACTGCCACGGGAATCACCGTGACGACGACAGCGGCTACATGGGCTACTGGGCCTTCGAGGCCGCGCTGGTCGTGATGCTGTTCGACATCGACGATGCGAGCTTCCGCGACCACGAGTACTACCCGGCGGATCTGGTGGCCCATTACAGGCGTCGTGCTGGCGACAGGACGTAGCTGTCCCTCCGCAGAGGCGCCAGGCGAGGGGTCTTCTGGTCCTGCCTGTGGTCACCGCCTGGGCTCGGGAAGGTGTGCCGGACCACGCCCTTCCGCCAGAAATCCGTACCGCCTGCACGGGTGAGCCAGAAAGCCCGCCGTTGCTGCCCGGGGGAGGGGGGGGCACGGCTGGGCAGGCGCGGCGGGCTGGCGTTTGCCCTATCATTCGCGCATCTCCCCAGACGCCCCCCGATGAGCCAGCCTGTTCCCGTCGGCACGCCGCCCCGCGCTGCCTGGGCATTTCCACCTGCCGCCCCGCCTGGCCGCAGTACCCGGCCGCCACTGCTGCGGTGATGGGCGGGCAGGGGGACGACGGGCGCTGGGTGGAGCGTCACGCGTGGGACTGGAGGGCGGTGCTGCGACACAGCCTTCTGTGGCTGCTGCTGGCTGCTGCATTGCCGTTGCAGGCACAGAGCGGTGCACCGCCGCTGCGCGACTACGCCATCGATGTGTGGACCTCGCGCAACGGCCTGCCGCACAACTCGCTGCGCGACATCGCGCAGACGCCGGAAGGCCATCTCTGGTTTGCCACCTGGGAAGGCCTGGTGCGCTACAACGGCCTGGATTTCACCGTGTACGACCGCAGCACGCGGCCCGGGCTGCGCGACAACGGCATCGGCGCGTTGTTCGTCGACCGTCAGGGCGGGCTGTGGATCAGCGACTCGCGCGGCAATGTCAGCCGACGTGGCAGTGATGGCCAGTGGCGTGTGTGGGAGCACCAGCCGGATACCCCGCAGGTACTGATCCAGTCGATGCAGATGGACAGCCAGGGGCGCCTGTGGCTGCTCTACGAAGGCAAGGGCCTGGGTTATCTCGCGCCGGACAAAGGCCTTGTCTATCAGGCGCCGGCTGCCGATCTGCCGATGGCGATGAGCTTCACCAAACTGGTGGTGGATGCGCAGGATCGGGTCTGGGTCGGCACGCTCGATGGCCTGGTACTGCGTGACAACGATGGCGTGCTGAAGCGCGCGCCCGCCGCCTGGGGGCTGGGCGCGGGCAGTGGCCTGTCCTGGCCGTACCGGGCGCCGGACGGTGCGCTGTGGATCGTGGCGGGCGAGCGCCTGTACCGGGTCGAGGATGACCGGCTGGTGCTGGTGCACCGGCTGCCGGGCCAACTGCACCTGACCTCGATGCTGCAGGACCGCCACGGTGATCTCTGGCTGGGCACCGAGAACCAGGGGCTGCTGCGGATTTCCTCGCATGGACTGGAGCGGCTGCCTGCGGGCCTGAGCCTGCCGGGCGGGCGCGTGGTGAGCCTGCGCGAGGATGACGAGGGCAGCATCTGGGTGGGGGCCAACGGCGGCCTCTACCGCCTGCGCGAGACCCTGTTCAGCAGCTACACCGAGCGCGATGGGCTCAGCGGCGATTACGTGCGCACCGTGCTGGAAGATCGTGACCGCCAGCTGTGGGTGGGCAGTGCCAGTGGCCTGGATCGACAGAATGCCGATGGCCGTTTCCAGGCCATGCCGCTGCACAACCGCGGTGGCAAGGCGCCGTCGGTGCTGAGCCTGGCGCAGGGGCCGGACGGCGATCTCTGGGTGGGAACCTTCGGTGACGGCGTCTACCGCCTGTCCCGGGACGGCCGCCTGCGCCACAACTACGCCGCCGACGATGGCATGCCGGGTGGCAACATCCGCGCGATCAGCGTGGATTCGAGCGGGGCGGTCTGGGCCGGAACGCAGAAGGGAGTGGTGCGCATCGACGGCGACCGGGTGCAGGTGTCGCCGGTGGCGGGCATGCCGACCGGGCTGATCACAGCGCTGGAACACGATCACCAGGGCAACCTGTGGATCGGCACGATCGAGGGCATCCGCGTGCTGCGCGGCAACCGTGTGCAGGCGATCGATCTGGCGCCGCTGGGGGGCGGACGCAGTGTGTTCGGCTTCCACCAGCTCGGTGACGCGATGTGGATCAGCAGTGATCGCGGCCTGTACCGCTGGCAGGGCGGGCGGCTGGCCCGCGTCGGCCTGGAGCAGGGCATGCCGGTCGACGCGGTGTTCCAGCTGGTACCCGACCGGCTGGGCAACGTATGGATCAGCAGCAACCGTGGCGTGCTGCGCACCGACATGGCGACTCTCAATGCCGTGGCCGACGGCCGCGCGCCGCGGGTGAGCGTGGAGCGCTACAACGAGATCGACGGCATGGCCAATGCACAGGCCAACGGCAGCTCCGGCCCCTCGGCGATCCTGCGCCAGGATGGCACCTTCTGGGTGGTCACCGCGGGGGGCCTGAGTACGGTCGATCCGCAGCGCCTGCAGCGCTTCCGCGAACGGCGGGCACCGCCAGCGGCGATCGAGAACGTGCAGGTGGACGGCGCGCCGGTGCACTGGGAGGGCGCCGAACGCAATCTGATTCCCGGTGGTCGTCGCCTCGCGGTGAGCTATGTCGGCCTGAGCTACCTGATGTCGGACCGGATCCGCTACCGCACGCGCCTGGATGGACTGGACAGCGGCTGGGTCGAGCGCGGTCCACAGCGCAGCGTGGAGTTCGTTGGCCTGCCACCGGGCGATTACACGCTGCACGTGGCCGCCGCGCACCCGAGTGGCGCCTGGGGCCAGCAGGAAGCCGTATGGAGCTTCAGCGTGGAGCCGTTCTGGTGGCAACGGCGCAGCGTGCAGGCGCTGGGCGGCATCCTGCTGTTGGCCGGGCTGGTGGCGCTGTACCGCTTCCTGCTGCAGCAGCTGAAGGCCAGCAACCTGCGTCTGGCTCGCCGCGTGGACGAGGCCACCTTCGACCTGCAGGCCCAGACCGTCCATCTGCAGGCGGTGAACCAGGAGAAGACCGAGCTGGCCGAACGCCTCGCACGGCAGGCCGAAGCGTTCGAGCGCCAGGCGCGGGAGGATGCGCTGACCGGATTGGCCAACCGCCGCGGCTTTGATGAAACCCTGGCGCGTGACTTCGCACGATCGCAGCGCAGCGGCCACCCGTTATGCCTGGTGGTGCTGGATATCGATCACTTCAAGGCTGTCAACGATCGCTACAGCCACAGTACCGGTGATGCGGTACTGGTCGAGGTGGCGCGGGTGATCGCCACGGCCTGTCGTGACTCGGACCTGCCTGCGCGCACGGGCGGCGAAGAATTCGCGCTGCTGCTCAACGACACCCGGCTGGAGGAAGCCGCGCAGCTGTGCGCGCGGTTGCGGGGGCTGTTCCATGACCACCCGGACTGGGCGGGCGTGGATGGACTGAGGGTGACCTTCAGTGCGGGACTGGTCGAACTGGAGGCCGAAGACCGCACCCCGGCCCTGCTGTACCAGCGCGCCGACCGCGCGCTCTACCGTGCCAAGAGCGATGGGCGGGATCGCACGAGCATCGGTTGACGCGCCGGCGGTGCCGGCCCACGGTCGGCACCCACGCCTGCGCGGCCAGAGGGGCGCTGACGGTTACCGCGGCCAGGCGTTGGCGATCGTGCAGAACAGCCGTGCCGTCTGCTCGGTGTCGTACACCGCGCTATGCGCTTCGTTGGCATCCCAGCCCAGTCCCGCCGCATTGGCAGCACGTGCCAGCACCGTCTGCCCGTATGCGATGCCGGCCAGCGTCACCGTGTCGAATACGCTGAAGGGGTGGAACGGATTGCGCTTGTGCCCGGTACGGGCGACGGCGGCATTGACGAAACCGAGGTCGAAATGCGCGTTGTGGCCGACCAGGATTGCGCGCTGACAGCCGTACTTCTTCATTGCGGCGCGAACCGGGGTGAAGATATGGTCCAGCGCGGCGCGCTCTTCCTTGGCCAGCCGGAACGGGTGATCCAGGATGATGCCGGTGACTTCCAGCGACTTCGGATCGATTTCCAGCCCTTCGGCCGGCACGACATGCGCGCTGGCGGTCTGCCCGGGGAAGAGCAGGCCGTTCTCGTCCATCTCGATCGGCACCGCCGCGATCTCCAGCAGCGCGTTGCGCTGGGCGTCGAAGCCGCCGGTCTCCACGTCCACCACCACCGGCAGGAAGCCACGGAAGCGTTGTGACATCGCACGCTGCGCCTGCGGTACTGCGGAAACGGGGGCGACGTCAGGTGCGGGGGTGGGGTCGGTCATGCGTGGATTCTAGCAGAGCGTTCCTGAGCGCCCGGTGCGCGCAGCCGGATGGGGCGTTGCGGGCGGCGCGCCAATCAGCGGCATCGCGGACCGGCTCCCGCCCAGGTGCCCCCGCCAGCGCCATGCCGGGCCAGCAGTGCATCGACGCTCAGCCTGCCGGCGCCAGCGAACAGCAACGGCAGCAGCATCGCCATGAACAGCACGGGCAGTTTGAAGTTGCCGAAGCCTTGGTCGCTGATTGCATACCCCATGGCGAGGTCGCCCAGCGAGTGCCATTCCATCGGCCAGTGCACCGCATGGGTCGCCACCACGGTCAGCACCAGCAGGCTGGCAGCGGCAAAGCGGGTGCCGAAACCGACGAGCAGGCAGGCGGCACCCAGCAGTTCGAACCAGGTGGCCAGTTGCCAGTTCAGCGCGGCCGGCAAGTGGTCGAATGGAAACGGAAAGGCCTGCTGCAGGTCAGCGAACCAGTTCTGGCCGTGCAGTTTCTCGAGGCCGGATTCGAAGTACTCCCAGGCCAGCAGTACGCGCAGGCCCAGCGGGGCCAACCAGGGGGCGAGACGGTCCAGCTGGCCACGCGCGGTGGCCAGGATCGGGTAGTTCATCGGGAATCTCCGGGAGTGGGGCGTCAGGGCGGCGGCGTGATCGGACCGATCACGCCGGCTTGCAGGAACTGTTGCAGCAGGGCGGCACCGGCCTCGTCCAACGCGTGCTCCTCCAGCCCGTGCGCCAGTGCCAGCTGCCGCAGGTAGGTGTTGCCATCGGCGCCGGGCTGCTCGCCGATGCGGGCCAGCAGATGCACCGCCAGTGGGCTGAGGCTGGCGAAACGCACCTCACCGTCAGCATCGCGCCGGACCAGCAGGCCGGTCGGATCGGCCGGAGCCGTGCGCGGCGCATCGTCCGCGCCAAGCCGGTGGACCGGCCATTGATACAGCAAGGGCCAGGCCAGCGGCGAACGCTGCAGGGCGACCACCCGCGGATCGATCGCGCCGGCCACCGGCAGCGGCTCGGCCTGCAGCTGGTACAACGCCGTTTCCACCCACTCGTAGTGGGCCAGCTCGGCCAGCGCCGGATGCGGAAGCTGCGGCTGTGCCTGCAGCCACTGCACGAACTCGGCAGCCAGCTCGGTGAACAGCGGACTGCGGCAGCGATGCGTCGCGAAGTAGCTGCGCACCAGGGCACTCCAGCCCGGTTCACCGAGCAGGCGCACGCAGACCGGGAACCCGTTGCTCAACAGACCCAGCAGGTTGTTGAACAGCAGGCGCTGGTACACCGCTACGCGTCGCGGCTCCATGCCGGCCGGCGCGGCCACGGTGTCCGGGTCGCGCAGATGGGCGGTGAACGCGTGCTGCTGCGCACGCAGCCGTTCCGGCGCTTCAGCCATGCGTGCTGCCTCCGGCTGGGTCGGCCTGCAGGCGGCGGATGGTCTGCAGCTCGCTCTGGAGCTCGGCGTATGGGGGGAAGTTGAAATCGCGTTCGAGCAGGGTGGGGCGGGGGCCGATGCGCGCATAGGTACGTGCCAGCAGCTCCCAGACCGGATCGATCACGGCGCTGCCATGGGTGTCGATCTTCAGGTCCGGCGCTTCATCCAGGTGCCCGGCCACGTGCAGGCAGACGATGCGCTGTGCCGGCAGGCCGGCGATGAACGTGTCGGCGTCGTAGCCATGGTTGCAGGCGTTGACGTAGACGTTGTTGACGTCCAGCAGCAGGTCGCAGTCCGCTTCGGCAAGCACCGCGTTGGTGAAGGACAGTTCGTCCATGGACGGTTCCGGTGCCAGGTAGTAGGACACGTTCTCCACCGCGATGCGCCGGCCGAGCAGGTCCTGCACACGGGCAATGCGCGTGGCGGTATGGCGCACGGCTTCATCGGTGAACGGAATCGGCAGCAGGTCGTACAGATGGCCGTCGTCGCTGCAGTAGCTCAGGTGCTCGCTGTAAAGCGGCACGCGGTACTCGTCCAGGAAACGGCCAACCTGTGCCAGCAGCTGCGTGTCCAGCGGTGCACTGCCGCCCAGCGACAGCGACAGGCCATGGCAGCTCAGCGGATGCCGCGCCGCCAGTTCGGCCAGTGCATCGCCTGCCGGGCCGCCTACGTGGATCCAG